>WFPQ01000168.1 GCA_015487515.1 Hyphomicrobiales bacterium
CGCCTGGTGCGCCTGTCGGTGGCCCGGGGCAGCATGCCATATTCGGCCGTAACCCACCCCAGCCCCTGTCCACGCCGCCAGGAGGGAAGCGAGGTTTCAACCGAAGCGGTGCACAGGACCCTTGTATTGCCGAAACTTATCAGGCATGACCCCTCGGCCTGGGGTGCCGTGTTGCGTTCAATGGAAACGGGGCGTATTTGGTCGTTTTTTCGTCCTGATGGGCGCATGAAAACTCTTTCTGAGGCAAAAATCATTATCAGCGTCATACAACCGCAATACTCCCAGAACAAGACTCCGGGGACAAGACAATGGCCGGGCTTGATTATTGCTCTTTGAAAATGCCGCATTTGATCTTAAATATGGCCCACGGATGCAAACTGGCCGGTCATGCGGGTCATGACTGGTTTGAACCGGGTGGATTTGTCAATGAACCGCGATTCAGAGGATTTTCTGAAAATACTAAATGCGCGTTCGCGGGATATTTTTGCCAAGATAGTCGAGAACTATCTTGATACCGGTGAACCCATAGGCTCCCGTCAGATTTCACGCATGCTCGATTTGTCCCTGTCTCCGGCCTCGGTCCGCAATGTCATGTCTGACCTTGAGGAACTGGGACTTATCAGGGCTCCCCATGTTTCGGCGGGCCGGGCCCCGACCCAGGAAGGGCTGCGGTTTTTCGTTGATGCCATGCTGGAGGTGGGAACCATGGATGCGGCGGAAAGGAAGCGGATCTCCCGCCAGATTTCAGAAACGGCCCAGGACGGAACCCCTGAGGATTACCTGACCGAGGCCAGCCAGTTGCTTTCTGGCCTGAGCCACGGGGCGGGGGTGGTCATTGCTGCCAAGTCCGACATGGTGTTGCGCCACATGGAGTTTGTCCGGCTCGACAGGAACAAGGCCATGGCCGTGCTGGTTGGCGAGGACGGTCTGGTGGAGAACCGGATTGTCAGCCTGCCGGCCGGCCTTGATGACGGTGCCCTTGTCAAGGCTTCCAACTACCTGTCCCATCACATAATGGGACGCACCCTTTCCGAGGCCAGGAAACATATCGAGATGGCCAGTGAAATCCGGCGCAGGGAACTCGATGAGCTCTCCATGCGCCTGGTGGAAACCGGGGTTGCCACTCTCAGCGGAACCAGTTCCGCGCCGACGGTGATAGTCAGGGGCCGCTCGAACCTGATTGACGGGGCCCTTGAATCCAATGACCTGGAACGATTGCGCGAACTGCTTGATGAGCTTGAAAACAAGTCCGGCCTGATAAATCTTCTGGAAAGCGCCCAGAATGCCGAAGGGGTCAGGATATTCATCGGTTCTGAAAACAAGCTTTTTTCGCTTTCCGGCTCTTCGGTTATCCTTTCGCCCTACAGGGATGACAATGAGAAGATAGTCGGGGTTCTTGGCATCATCGGGCCGACCCGGCTCAATTATGCGCGGATTGTTCCGGTGGTGGACTATACGGCTCACGTGGTTGGCCAGATGGTCCGCAAGGGAAAAGGCAAGTGAGAAAAAGGGCAAACAGTCAAAACCGGGATTAAACGGTAACTTGGCTCTTGAATTCGGACCCGATTTGAACGATATGCGGATACTGGAAAAAATGCCGCAATGTTTCAGGCATCCGGACGGAAGCGGCCAGGCTAGAAATCGAGGGAATGATGGGCAACAAGTCAACCGAACCTGAAATCAGCGAGACGGGAGATTTTTCCTCTACCGATCAATCATCTGCGGATTTGGCTGATCGGGACCAGAGGCAGGGAGACGGCATGGAAGCGGGACAGGCGCAGACGGAACAGTTGCTGACAGCAGCAAGGGAAGAAAACGCCCGGCTAAAGGATCAGCTTCTGCGTGCTGCTGCCGACATGGAAAATCTCCGCAAGAGAACCCGCCGTGAAATGGATGATGCCCGTTCCTATGCCATTGCCGGCTTTGCCCGCGACATGCTCAATGCCGCTGACAATCTTTCCCGGGCCCTGAACGCCATTTCCGAGGATTTCCGGAACAATGCGGATTCGCAGACCAGGTCCCTGATCGAGGGCATCGAGATGACCGACAGGGAAATGCACCGGCTCATGGAGAAGAACGGTGTCAGGCCGATCATTGCCGAGGGGGAAAAGTTCAATCCCCACAAGCATCAGGCCATGTTCGAGGTGGACAACCCGGAGGTTCCCGCCGGAATAGTCGTGCAGGTGGTGCAGGGTGGCTTTGAAATCGGTGACAGGGTCCTGCGTCCGGCCATGGTCGGGGTTTCCAGGGGCGGACCAAGAGCAGAGGCCGGGCCAAGATCAGAGGGTGGATCGGGGATGGATGCCGGGTCCGAAACCGGGGCTCGTTCCAGTGATCCCGAACAGGCCGGGCAGGGCGGGGAGGCGGATAATGTCACGGAGCCCGGTTTTGCAGGGCACGTGGACAAGGAAGTCTAGGGACAGGAGCTGTCAGATCCCGCAGGCCCTGGAAATCCGTCAGGGGTTCCCTTGTAATTACGCTTCTTCAAATCCTTCGACCCCTCCGGCCCCCGCTGTTCCGGCCCCCGCCGTTCCGGTTTGTGTGGTTTTGGTTTTGCCCTGTTACCCTTTTGGCGTTTCCGGTAAATGCATTTCTTGCAAATGCATTATGAGTCGGGGGGATAAGGTCTGGTCAGCAGGAAAGCCGAGACCGCGGCCATGGCCAGGGCCTGGATTATTATTACCAGTACGGGCAATGACAGCAGGATGGAAATCACCAGGATGCCGATCATGGTTGAAACGGCTCTTATTCGGGCTATTTTTGATACTGCCCCGTATTTTTGCCAGTTCAGTATCGTTGGGCCGAATCTCTTGTGATTGATGATCCAGCTGTGCAGGCGTTCCGAGCTTCGGGCAAAAAAGAATGCGGCCAGCAATATGAAAACCGTTGTCGGCAGGACCGGCAGGATGATGCCAAGCAGCCCGAGGGCCAGGGAAAACACCCCCGAAAACACATAAAGGGCCTTTTTAAACCTGTTCATATCGTCAACCGTCCGGGACCGGGTTTCATCCGGTAAGACTCGCCTGAAAGTTCTCTGCCGGAGTGGTTATGGATCGTGGCCCGGACCTGTATTATCGCAATTTTGCCAATAAGCCAGCCCTTTGGCGCAGGATTTTATCAATAACAGTGCTTGAAGGGATGCCATTGCACGCTTATATACGCCGCGATGCTCATTGTTATGGGTACGAATTCTTCAATCCCGATCGGGGGCCTTTAAGCGAACTGAACGCACGGCGGAATTGCTGCAAAAGGATTCCGGGCAAGGCCTGCTAGACAAGAGGTAGTAAAAAATGGGAAAAGTAATAGGTATTGACCTTGGTACGACCAATTCATGCGTCGCCGTCATGGACGGCAAGAATCCCAAGGTGATAGAAAACGCGGAAGGCGCCCGCACCACGCCATCCATGGTGGCCTTCACTCCTGAGGGAGAGCGGCTGGTTGGCCAGCCGGCCAAGCGCCAGGCGGTGACAAACCCGGAAGGCACCCTTTATGCGGTAAAACGCCTGATCGGGCGCCGCTATAACGATCCCATGGTGACCAAGGACAAGAAGCTGGTCCCGTTCAAGATCATAAAGGCCGAAAATGGTGATGCCTGGGTGGAAGTCGATGGCAAGGCCATGTCCCCGTCCGAGGTTTCGGCCATGATTCTCACCAAGATGAAGGAGACCGCCGAATCCTTTCTGGGCGAGGATGTTACCGAGGCGGTCATTACCGTTCCCGCCTATTTCAATGACAGTCAGCGCCAGGCGACCAAGGATGCCGGCAAGATTGCCGGGCTCGAGGTATTGCGCATAATCAACGAGCCGACGGCTGCGGCCCTGGCCTACGGGCTGGACAAGAACAATAGCGGCACCATTGCGGTTTATGACCTTGGTGGCGGCACCTTTGACATTTCCATACTGGAGATCGGTGACGGGGTGTTCGAGGTCAAGTCCACCAATGGGGATACTTTCCTTGGCGGTGAGGATTTCGATACCAGGCTCGTCGATTACCTGGCGGACGAATTCAAGAAGGAACAGGGTATCGATCTGCGCAGCGACAAGATGGCCCTGCAAAGGCTCAAGGAGGCCGCTGAAAAGGCCAAGATCGAGCTGTCCTCGTCAACCCAGACCGAAGTCAACCTGCCCTTCATCACGGCCGATGCCTCCGGTCCGAAGCACCTGCAGCTCAAGCTGACCAGGGCCAAGTTCGAACAATTGGTGGATGACCTTATAAAACGCACCATCAAGCCTCTCAAGGCCGCCATCAAGGATGCGGGCATCAGCGCCGGTGAAGTCGATGAGGTGGTACTGGTCGGCGGCATGACCAGGATGCCGCGCATCCAGGAAATGGTCAGCGAATTTTTCGGCAAGGAAGCCAACAAGGGGGTCAACCCGGACGAGGTCGTGGCCATGGGCGCTGCCATTCAGGCCGGGGTTCTCCAGGGTGACGTCAAGGATGTTCTGCTGCTCGATGTCACTCCCCTTTCCCTTGGCATCGAAACCCTTGGTGGTGTCTTTACCAGGCTGATCGATCGCAACACGACCATTCCGACCAAGAAGTCCCAGATATTTTCCACTGCCGAGGACAACCAGTCTGCCGTGACCATCAACGTGGCCCAGGGCGAAAGGGAAATGGCGGCGGACAACAAGAGTCTTGGCCGTTTTGACCTGACCGGGATTCCCCCCTCTCCGCGCGGGGTGCCCCAGATCGAGGTGACCTTTGACATAGACGCCAACGGCATCGTCAACGTGTCGGCCAAGGATCTTGGTACCGGCAAGGAACAGCAGATACGTATCCAGGCTTCTGGCGGCCTTTCGGACGATGATATCGAACGCATGGTCAAGGAGGCCGAGGCCAATGCCGACGAGGACAAGAAGCGCCGCGAGGCTGTTGAGGCCAGAAACAGCGCCGAATCCCTGATCCATTCGACCGAAAAGTCCATGGAGGAATATGGGGACAAGGTCGCCGACGAGGATGGCGCTGCCATCGAGGCGGCCATTGATGATCTCAAAAAGGCCCTGGAAGGGGATGATGTGGAACAGATCGTCGAAAAGACCGGGGCCTTGTCCCAGGCTTCCCTGAAACTTGGCGAGGCAATGTACAAGGCTTCCCAGGAAAATGCGGAAGCGGCCGCCGAGGCCTCTGACGAGGATGAAGATGATGACGTGGTTGACGTGGATTTTGAAGAAGTCAGCGATGATGACGACAAGAAATCCGCTTGACTGATCCGTTCTGGGGCGGGACTTTGTAAAGAGGTCCCGCCCTTTTTGGTCATGTTGTGCGATCTTGTCCGATTTGATAATCAGGCCATTTGAACCAGACAAGCTCGAGCCAGCCCGAATCAATCATTGAAAAGCCCATGTCAAAAATCGACTATTATGAACTTTTAAATGTTTCACGGGACGCGGACGGGGCCACCATCAAGGCTGCCTATCGCAAGATGGCCATGAAATATCACCCGGACCGCAATCCCGGTGACAGCGAGGCAGAACAGAAATTCAAGGAAGTGGGTGCCGCATACGAGGCCCTCAAGGACCCCCAGAAGCGGGCAGCCTATGATCGTTTCGGCCATGCAGCCTTCGAACAGGGTGCCGGTGGCGCCAGGGGTGCCGGTGGATTCGGCCCGGATTTTTCTTCCAGCATGTCGGACATGTTCGAGGATCTTTTCGGGGATTTCATGGGAGCGGCCGGTGGTGCCAGGCGGGGCCGTTCGGCCCAGTTCCGGGGTGCCGATCTCAGGTACAATCTTGAAATAACCCTTGAGGACGCCTTTGGCGGTCGCACCGTTGAGATAGATGTTCCCTCGATGGTGCAATGTGATACCTGCGAGGGCTCGGGAGCAAAACCGGGAACCGGGGTTTCCACCTGCAAGATGTGCCATGGTCGCGGCAAGGTGCGCACCGCCCAGGGCTTTTTTTCCATCGAGCGCACATGTCCCACCTGCCAGGGCCGGGGTGAAACCATGGACCAGCCCTGCACCTCGTGCAGCGGTCAGGGCCGCAGGCAGGAAAACCGCAACCTTTCGGTGGATATTCCAAGGGGCATTGAAGACGGAACCCGTATCAGGCTGGCCAATGAAGGGGAGGCTGGCCTCAGGGGAGGCCCTTCCGGGGATCTTTACATTTTCATATCCCTTGCTCCCCATGATCTTTTTCAGCGCGACGGGGCCGATCTTTATGCAAGGGTTCCCATCTCCATGACCACGGCGGCCCTTGGCGGGGACTTCGAAGTGCCCACCCTTGACGGCTCAAGGGCAAGGGTCAAGGTTCCGGCGGGAACCCAGCCCGGGCAGCGGGTGCGGCTCAAGGGCAAGGGCATGCCCGTCTTGCGTTCCAGCCAGGTGGGTGACCTCTATGTGCAGATGGATGTGGAAACCCCCCAAAACCTCAACAAGAGACAGCGCGAACTGCTAAGGGAACTGGCCGAGGCTTCTACCGATGACAACAGCCCCACTTCCACGGGCTTCTTTTCAAGACTCAAGGGCCTGTTCGAAAAGATGGGCCAGTGACCCGGCAAACCCATTCTGACCAGTGATTTGCCCGGGTCTGGCGGGTTTTCATGTGCCGGCTCATCAAATCATGGAAAATGTGAAAAATGCGGAACATTGAAAATGAGCAATGCTGACGACCGTCTTGTCCTTGCCCTGGATGTCTCTTCCAGGAGTGAAGCCGAAAGTCTGGTGGAAAAACTTGGCGACAAGATAAGCTTTTACAAGATCGGCTACCAGTTGGCCTATGGGGGCGACGGGCTGGCTCTGGGGGCCGAACTTGCAAGGGCCGGCAAGCAGGTATTTTTCGATCTGAAGCTGCTTGATATCGACAATACCGTGGCCCGGGCCGTCGAAGCTATTGCCGGAACCGGGGCCAGCATGCTCACCATCCATGCCTATCCGCAGGCCATGGCCGGGGCCGTTGAGGCGGCAAGGGATACCGATCTGAAATTGCTGGCGGTCAGCGTTCTGACTTCCATGGATGAAAGCGACCTGATGGAAGCGGGCTATGACCGGGACGTGGAAAGCCTGGTCGGGCTCAGGGCCTACCAGGCCAGGCAGGCGGGAATGGGCGGGGTTGTCTGCTCGGCCCACGAG
>WFPQ01000169.1 GCA_015487515.1 Hyphomicrobiales bacterium
ATCCAAACCACCAGCCCGTGAAGACAAGGGTCGGTCCCAGGTAGACGGCCAGAAATTCCAGTCCGTTGCGGGCAGCAGAGCCCACGGCGCCGTAAAAGGTCCAGCTGGTGGCATAGACGGAAATCGCCAGGGTATAGACCAGGGGAGAACGGAGCAGTTTCCAGCGCCCCTGCCGGGCTCTCAGATCCGAAACATAGGCGATCAGGAACAGCAGGATAACGTAGGCGATCGATGTGCCTATGACCAGAGAGCCGTTAATCATGGCCCGTCTCGCTGATACCTGGTTTTTTCCAGTTGCCGGCATGATCCTGCATGGAGCCCCGCTCGTCCGGTTCGGGGGGGCGGGAGGCAAGTTTTCTCTGTAGCAGGTAGGCGGCAGATATCAGCAGGAGCCAGACCGTGAACAGATAGGCCACAATGGAGGGAATACCGAGCAGTCTTGCATCCGTATTGGCGATGGATACCAGGGGGGGCATGAACAGGAGAAACCCTGTCAGTGGCAGAATTCTTGCGAGGAGGACTGTTTTCTTCTGGCCGGTCATCAGGTCTGTACGTTGTTTTTTTCTGCTGCAGTGGACCGGGCGGGGGAGTCGGGGGGACCGATGAGCTTTTGCACGGCCATTATGACATCGGAATTAGAATAGGGCTTGGTGACAAAGGAACTGGCTCCCAGGTCCATGGCGGTGTGCCTGTCCTGCTGCTGCCCCTTGGCGGTCAGGATCAATATGGGCAATTTGCTGGTTGCCGGTTCCGAGCGCAGGGTCTTTAGAACCTCAAAGCCGTTTTTTCTGGGCAGCATGAGATCCAGAACCACGGCCCTGGGCATCGAGGAACGCACGTAGCTTATGGCCGCTTCTCCATCGGCCACGCAGGCCGTGACCCAGCCTGCATGGCGAAGAATGAATTCAAGGGAAGTCATAATCGCCGGTTCATCCTCGACAATCAAAACATCCGGTTTCATTTTAATCTCCCCCACCTCGGGATGTGCCTGACGTGCAGGGTCCCTTCTTTGTGGCCCCTTCAGCTTCAGGTATCTTCCTGTCCTGCCGTATGATCGCTGACTGGCCTTGAAACTGCCGTTTGGCCATGGGACACACTGCAGCCAACTGGCCGCGGTGGTGATAATTGTCTGAAAATGCTTTCGATGCAACCCGAATCAATCCGGTCCCGCCGTACCAGAAGGGTCAGCTTGCCGAGATTCCGGCCATGGGAGAGTTGCGGTGGGCGCACTGGCGCCTGGTGCAAAGATTGCACGAGGGCCCCACCCTGACGTCGTAGAGCCTGTTGTCAAGCTGCAGGCCGCGGGCATATACCGTCTTGTCCGCATGGACCAGGTCGCAGGCCAGCATCACGGCTGAATATACCGGCTGTTGCAAAAAGGTTTCGACACGCTTGATGGCGGTCTGGGCCACGAACAGGTAGCGGGAGCCGTCGGCAAAACAGGCGATCTGACGCATGGTCTCGCCCGGATTGCGAAGAGAATTGTAAATCACCCACAGGGGGCAGGCATGACCGGAATTGGGCATCAGCAGCCCGGGAAGGGGAAATTGCTTGGTAAGAAATCCCGAAGGGTCGGCCCGCAGGAAGCCGAAGGGAATTCCCTGGGAACCGGGGCGGCGCAGGGTAACAAGGCGGTGGGCAATCTGTTCGAAGCTGGCATTGAAATGCTGGGCCAGGTATTCCACGTCATAAAGGGACTGGCGGGCCTCCTGCAAAAACCTTTCATAGGGAAAGATCAGTGCCCCGGCCACGTAGGAGACAAGGGCGTTGAACATTATGAGCCTGGCGTCATGGGATGTGAGGCGTTCGTCCTTGCAGGTTTCGTGCAACATGTCAGCCAGGGTCAGTTCAACCAGCTTGCGTACCAGTTGAAACCTGCGGGTTGCCGCGGTGGTGTTGCTGGCCAGTATCATGACATTTTCATCGGGGGCCGTGGGCTGGATGCCGTTTGATTTGCCGGTTTCATCCTGGGGGGCGGTTCCGCGTCTGATCCTGATCGAGAACCGTTGCAAGAGCAGCTGGACAAGCAGTTCTTCTGCCGGGGGGGAGTTGCCGAGGAATCTTGCGCGTATTTCGTCTGCGGCCTGTTCCAGTTGCGGAAAATAATTGTTTTCCCCGATTATCATGTCGTTGACTTCGCGCACCGGGGTAACAGACTTGTTGCGCTCCATGTTGAGG
>WFPQ01000170.1 GCA_015487515.1 Hyphomicrobiales bacterium
GTGCTGGGCTGTGCGATCTTTGCCGCCGTTTCTGGCTCCTCGGCCGCCACCGCCGCCACCATTGGCAAGATGTCGATCCCCGAACTGGACAAGAGGGGTTATCCTGAAAATCTGATCCTTGGCACCCTGGCCGGTTCGGCGACCCTGGGCCTGCTCATCCCCCCCTCGATAATCCTGATCGTTTACGGGGTGGCCACCGAACAGTCCATTGCCCGCCTGTTCATAGCCGGGGTGCTTCCCGGCCTGATGCTGGTGGCAATGTTTGCCGCCTACGTGGCCATCAGGTCCCTGATGCTCGGTGACAGGATTCCCCGGGAAAGCACAAGTCTTTCCCTGATGGAAAAAATCAAGGCCTCCCGGCGCCTGCTGCCGGTGATCCTGCTCATCATCGGAGTAATCGGCTCGATTTACGCCGGAATAGCCTCTCCCACCGATGCGGCGGCGATGGGGGTTACCCTGTCGCTGCTGCTGGCCTGGCTCAATGGCGGGCTGAACTGGAAGATGTTCCGCGAAAGCCTGATGGGAGCAACCGTGACCTCATGCATGATAGCATTCATTCTGGTGGCGGCGGCATTCCTGACCACCTCCATGGGCTTCACCGGCATTCCCCGCGACCTTGCAGCCTGGATAGGCTCGTTCAATCTCTCCCCCTATGCCCTGCTGCTTGCCCTGACCATATTCTTCATAATCCTGGGCTGTTTCCTGGACGGCATCTCCGTGGTGGTCCTGACCACCTCGATAATTCTGCCCATGGTCGAGGCCGCGGGCATCGACCCCTTGTGGTTTGGCATCTACCTGGTGATAGTCGTTGAAATGAGCCAGATAACCCCCCCCGTCGGCTTCAACCTGTTCGTGATCCAGGGCCTGACGGGAAAAAACATCCTGACCATCGCCGCCTCCGCCTTTCCATTTTTCCTGCTGCTGCTGGCCGCGGTGGGAATGATAATTGCCTTTCCCGAGATTGTCACATATCTGCCGGACCTTAGAAACCGCTAGAACCGGCCGCACCAAGCACGAGGAACCAAAGATGGACGAAACACCAAACAAGCCAAACAAACCGGCCTCCGGCGGCGGCACCGCGAAGCCCATAGTTTCTTCCGCCCACCTGGCCTCGGAAGAAGGCTGGCAGTTGAGCGAACTGGAATATGCCATGACCATGACCTATAACGCCTTTTCCCGCTGGATGGTCCATTGCATGGCCTCCATAGGCTACAAGGACCTCAACCCGCTCGACATCCTGATATTGCACAATGTCAATCACCGGACCCGGGAAAAACGCCTGGCCGACATCGGTTTCATGCTCAATATAGACGATACCCACACCATAAATTACGCGGTAAAGAAACTGATGAAGATCGACCTGGTAATAGGCAGGAAGGTGGGCAAGGAAATGTTCTACAAGACCACCGGCCTGGGCCAGAATGTCTGCCAGCAATACAAGGAAATCCGCAAATCCTGCCTGATCGATGCGGCCGTTGCCACCGACAGGAATTTCGAGGAAATCTCCCACTCGGCCCTGGTCCTGCGCACCATGTCGGGGCTTTACGACCAGGCGTCAAGGGCAGCCTCCTCCCTCTAATTTGACCGGCGGCAATTGACTTTTCACCTGTTTATAAGCAAAAGCTAATTTAAACGGCGGCCAGCACGGACCGTCCGGACAATGGTTTTTCAATGACGAGTGAGAAGTTTCATGCGCCTAAGGGTAATAGATTTTGGTTTGGTTCCCGCACTTCGTTCCCAGGCGGTTTTCCACGGTATCGCCAGGACCATCACCCGGGACAGCGACCCGGTCCTGGTGATGAGCAGCCCGTCCGAACCCTATGTCTGCGTGGGCATGCACCAGCAGATCGACAGGGAGGTGGACGAGGAATATTGCAGGCAGAACAACCTGCCCATATATCGCCGCCATGTGGGCGGCGGCGCCGTCTATCTGGACAGGGACCAGTATTTCACCCAGTTTATTTTTCCCTCCAGCAAGGCTCCCAAACGGGCCGAAAAATTATATCCGCTGTTCATAGAGCCGGTGATCCGCACCTATCACGACCTTGGCATCAATGCCCAGTTTCGCCCGGCCAACGACATTCATGTCAATGGCCGCAAGATCGGTGGAACCGGTGCCGCCAGCATTGATGATGCCACGGTAATGGCCGGCAGCTTCATGTTTGATTTTGACACCGCCACCATGGCCAGGTGCTTAAAGGTTCCCAGTGAAAAATTCCGCGACAAGCTCAGGACCACCCTTGACGATTACATGACCACCATGGTCAGGGAACTTGAAAAGACCCCTGATCGCCACGAACTGCGCAAGAAATTTCTGGCCCATTGTGCCGATGTCCTGAATGTGACCCCGCAAATGTCCGAGGCCAGTGCTGACGAGATGGCCGCCATAGAAAAGGCCGAGATCGAACTGGCCGATCCCGAATGGACCTATCTGCAGGGGCGCAAGTTCGTGGAAATGGGCGTAAAGATATCGGCGGGCACCCACCTGACCGAAAGCGCCCACAAGGCACCGGGAGGCCTGATAAGGGTACACCTGCTCAATAATGGGGGCAGGATTGACGACCTCATGATCGCCGGGGATTTCACCTGCCTGCCACCGGACGGAATCGACAGGCTGGCCGCCGGCCTCAAAGGCGTGGAACTCCGGGAAGGCGAACTTGCAAATGCAATAGAAAAGGCAATGAACGGCCTTGAGATCGAAATGCCGGGCATCAGCGCCAGCGATCTGGAAACCGCAATTCTAGGTGCCGTCCAGCCATCTGAATGATCCTTTTTCAGAAGGGGAACCACGCAAATGAACGATCCGGCCGCCGAATTCAATATCAGGAAGCTTTGCATTCTCCAGCACACCGAAGCCGAATTTCTTGGCCTGCTCGAAGATCATTTCGAGGGGCGAAACATCCGCTTTTCCTACCAGCGCCCCTTCACCGTCGGCGGAGAGGTTCCAGAGTCCCCCAAAGATCATGACGGCCTGATAATTCTGCCCGGCGGGCCCTATGGGGTGGTTTCCGGTCATCTGTTGCCCAGTTTTTCGGCCGAACTTCGCCTTGCCAGGGCGTTTCTTGCACAGGAACTGCCCGTAATGGGATTTGGACTCGGGGCAACCATACTGGCCATTGCCGCCGGTGGAGGAGCCGAAGAAAGCCCCCTTCAATTCCAGGTGGAGACCGCAATCAGAACAGATGAAAATGCCCTGGCAGGAAAAATGCCCGAACAATTCCCCCTGGCCATTTACGGCAGGGACAGAACGGTTCTGCCAGAGGATGCCCGCATTCTTGCCACCACCAAGGACGGCCGGCCCCTGGTATTTTCCATCAATGACAACTGCCTGGGATTTGCCGGTCATCCGGGCATGAAATCAGGCATGGCCGAAGACCTGATCATGGAATTCGCCCAGACTCCCCCCGATACCGCAAACACCCTTTCCCACCTGCGCGAAAAACAACACGAGATAGCCTCGGCCCTGTCTGAAATGATGAAAGGAATTACCCGGATCACGAATTTGATGTAGGATTGCATATTCCGTTTTTTTCATATATCATCCTGCAAATGTAACGGATGCATCAACCGGACCTGCCCTGTCGGGCCCTGATCAAGAGTTCGGGCATCCCGCGATGTTATGGTGGACGAACGGGCCATTGGCGGCCGCCTTGCGACGGCATGTCGGTCCGGGGTGCCACTTGTTGGGAGAGCGGACCCCTGTCCCCCGGTTTGGGGCAGAAGGGCCCGTATAATCAGAGGGAGAGCCTTATGGCCGAAAAGCTGATCATCATCATGGTCAATACGGATCCGCGCAACGGTGAAGAACTTGGTGCGCCTTTTTTTCAGGCAACGGTTGCCGCTGCCATGGATTACGAGGTCGAGGTGGTTTGCACCGCAACCGCCGGCATCCTGATGAAAAAGGGGTTTGCCCAGGACCTGGTGGTCAAGGAAGGCTCCGAAAAGACCGTTTACGATTTCATCAAGGACGCCCACGAGGCGGGGGCCAAATTTTACTGCTGTTCCCCCAACCTTGCCCTGTTCGACATGGGCGAAGATGACCTGATCCCCGAATGCGAAGGCATAGTCGGGGGTGCCAAGGTGATAGAAGACGTGATGGAAGATGATTCCGTCCGGGTCCTGACCTACTAGGTTTTATCATGAATCAGCTTGCTTTTACCGATGATCCGCTGGCCGAACCCCCCGCGGTTCCCCGCGAGAAGATGCAGGAAATTCTCGATGACATAAAGGGCCACATGCTGTTTGATCACGAACTGCATGGCTGTCTGAATTGTGGAATTTGCACTGCCACCTGTCCTTCCGCCAGCTATTACGACTATTCCCCCCGCGAGATAGTTCAGCTTTTGTGGACGGAAAACCTTGAGGGCATCTATGATGCCATGCAGGAAAAGATCTGGGCCTGCGCCCAATGCTATACCTGCGCCGCCCGCTGCCCGTTCGAAAATTCCCCCGGCGGCCTGGTGATGATCATGCGTGAAATCGCCATCAAGCACGAGATGGAGTCCGTAAAAGAGGTTCTGCGCCCGTTTTCAAGGGTTCTGCTCAAGGTGATTTCCACCGGCAACCAGCTGGCCCCCAACATGATCACCAGGGAGGCGTTCCCCGACTGGGGACCCGATGTTTCCAAGATAGATGCCCCGCTTGACATCCTGCGCAAGGCAATTCCGGTGCCCACCCTGCACACCCTTGATACGGCCTGGATAGTAAACCTGAAGACCTCGGTCGAACTGTTCAGCATCTGGGAGGCCACCGGAGTTCTGGATCAGCTGGAAAGCGTCGATGAAAATCTGTTCGACGTGGTGGTCGATGTCATGGACGAAAAACGCGAAGACCTTGAAGACTGGCTCGACGAGCAGGAGGATGAAGACGATGAGTAAGGAAAAAAAGGGCGACTTTGAAGGATTTGGGGCCGAATGGAAGGCGACCCAGCTCAGCGAAGCGGAAAAGCGGCGCGCAACCGATTGGGTCGAAGCCAGGATAGACCGCCGTTCGCTTCTTACCGGCAAGCGCAAGGAAGACATCCGTGACGCCATGTGGCAACTGGAAAAAGAAGGTGAAATCATCGTTCACCGGGTTGGCGATCACAACAAGCCGGTAATGGCAAAGACCATTTATGGCTGGGACAAGAAGATTCCCACCGACAATTTCTGGCATCACAAGTCCTGTGGCCAGTGCGGCAACATTCCCGGCTATCCCAGTTCGGTCATGTGGCTGATGAACAAGCTTGGCGTCAACTATCTTGACGAGACCGACCAGACCTCTTGCACCGCCTGGAATTATCATGGCTCCGGCATCGGCAACGTTGTCTCTTTGGCGGCGGTGTTTTTGCGCAACTATCACCAGGCCTATGTTTCGGCCAGGGCCCAGGGTCTGCCCGAGGGCACCTATTATCCCCTGGTTCATTGCGGAACCTCCTTTGGCAATTACAAGGAAATGCGCATATTCCTCATGCACTCGGCCGAACTCAGGGCCCAGGTAAAGGAAATTCTGGGCAAGCTAGGCCGCCTGGTGGATGGCAAGCTGCTCATACCGGAGGAAATAGTCCATTACTCGGAATGGCTGCACGCCGTACGCAACAGGCTGGTCGAACACCAGGAAGTCGATGTAAGCAACGTGCGCGCCACCATTCACCCGGCCTGCCACGTCTACAAGATGGTACCCGAAGACGTGATTTACGACCAGGACGTTCTGGACGGCAACCGGGTTGCGGTTTCCACCGGGCTGATGGAAACCTTCGGGGCCCAGGTCATCGACTATTCCACCTGGTATGATTGCTGCGGCTTTGGCTTCCGCCACATAATCGGAGAGCGTGAATTCACCCGCTCCTTTGCCATTGACCGCAAGATAAAGGTAGCGGTCGAAGAAGCCAGGGCCGATGTCATGATCGGCCACGATACGGGCTGCATCACCACCCTTGACAAGAATCAGTGGATCGGCAAGGCGGTCGACAAGGTATATGCACTTCCCATAATGGCCGATTGCCAGTTTGCCGCCATCGCCATGGGCGCCCACCCCTACAAGCTGGCGCAGCTGCACTGGCATGCCAGCCCGTTTGAAACCCTGCTGGAAAAAATGGGCATTGATTGGGAAAAGGCAAAAAGTGAATTCGAATCCTATCTCGGCGAGGTCTCAAAGGGCAAGATCGAAACCCTTTACGATCCGCAAAGGGCCATAACCTCCGGCCCCGGATACAACAAGAAGGCCCAACTTGCAGGAGCAGCTTCCAAATGAACAAGCCGGTATTAATCGTTGGAGGCGGCCCGGCCGGATTGTCCGCCGCCCAGTCCCTGGCCAGCGCCGGAAAAAAGGTGGTCCTGGTCGAAAAGGAGGATCGCCTCGGCGGCGCCCCCATTCTTTCCGGTTATGCCAGGCTGGTTCCATCCGGCGAATGGGCCAGTGATGCCATAGGCTCCATGGTCAATAGAGTCC
>WFPQ01000171.1 GCA_015487515.1 Hyphomicrobiales bacterium
AGGTGGTTGGTGGGCTCGTCGAGCAGGAGCACGTCCGGGCCGGGGGCCAGCAACCGGGCCAGAGCAGCGCGTCTCTTTTCGCCGCCGGAAAGAAAAGCGGGATCCCGGTCACCCTCAAGACCCAGCTGCTCAAGCAGGTAAGGGGCCCGGTAAGGATCACCTGCAGAACCGATGGCAGCCTGAACATATGACAGGACGGAGGAATAACCGCCCAGGTCCGGCTCCTGGGCAAGATAGCTGATGGTGGTGCCGGGCTGCACGAAGCGCTGGCCGGAATCGCTTTCCACCAGGCCGGCGGCAATCTTTAACAGGGTGGACTTTCCCGACCCGTTGCGGCCGACCAGCGCAACACGATCCCCCCGGCCAAGGGACAGATCAACACCGGCCAGCAACGGAGTTCCGCCAAAATTCAGGTGAACATCTTTCAGGCTCAGCAGCGGAGGGGCCATGTTGCAGCTATTTTCTGTTGCGATACCGGACCGGCAGAAATACCGGGATCGAGGGCATTCTAGTCGGAAAGCATGCGCTTGAGCAATTCGATTTCCTGGCAAAGCTCCCCATCATCACGCATCAATTGTTCGACCTTGCGCACCGAATGCAAAACAGTCGTATGATCACGGCCACCGAACTGGCGCCCGATCTCGGGCAGGGAGCGGGAGGTCAGAGACTTGGCCAGGTACATGGCTATCTGGCGGGGGCGGACCACATTGCGGGAGCGGCGGGACGAAAGAATGTCGGTGCGCGGAATCTTGAAATGACGGGAGACGATTCGAAGAATATCGTCAATTCTGACCTTTGGAACATCGTTCTTGCGGATGAGATCGACAAGGGTCTTTTCGGCCAGGGGAACGGTTATGGGCTCGTTGGTCAACTGGTTGGCTGCAACAAGACGGTTTACCGCCCCGTCCAGGTCGCGGCCGTGGGAGGTGACCGAGTAGGCAATGTAATCTATGACCGCCGAGGGAAAACAGATGCCGGGGAAACGGGTGGCGGCAATTTCGGTGCGCCGGTTTACTATGGCCCGGCGCAACTGCAGATCGAACTTGGTGATGGGAACAACCAGACCCCCCGAAAGACGAGAACGTACCCGCTCATCGAGCATTTCGAGGTCCCGCGGGGGTGCATCGCCGGCAATGACAACCTGCTTGGCACCGGCAATCAGTACGCTAAGGGTATGGCCGAATTCGGTGGCGGACTTGCCCTGCAAAAACTGCAGATCATCAATCAGCAACAGGTCGATGGAGCGCAGCCACTCCTTGAAGGCAAGGGCCGACTGGCGCTGAACCGCATTTATGAAGTGATACATGAAATGATCGGCAGTGAGATAGATTATCTTGCGCGAGGCATCATTGGAACTGACTTCCCAGGCAATGGAATTTAGCAGATGGGACTTGCCAAGGCCAACGCTTGAATGAATGTAGACCGGATTGAAGGCAACCGAATTGTTAAGGGCGGCACTGGCCACCTGGCGGGCAACCCCAAGAGCCATTTCATTGGCAAGCCCGGGAACGAAATTGTCAAAGGTCATCCTGGGGTCGATGGCGGAACCGGACAGAATGTCCTTTTGTACCGGGCGAGAGCGGTTGCCGGAAACGGCATCGTTTTCACCCAACGGGGGAGAAACCGGGGCAGCACCAGATACGGGCTTTTGCACCTCTGAAACCAGTGAACGGGACTGGCCATTGACCCGGACAGTGAAATGAAGACGGGAAATATCGATCTTTTCAGCCCCGAAGGCATCAAGAATAACCTGGGAATAGTTAGACTGCACCCAGGAACACAAAAACGGAGTAGGGGCCGAAATATGGGCAAGATCATCAACTATTTCGGCAAGTTCAAGGCGTGAAAACCAGCTGGTAAATACCCGTTCACCAACCGCGGCGCGCAGGCGCACCTTTATCCTTGCCCATTGTTTTTCCATGTCCGCTCGCTCCATGCGCTTGTCTGATGTATCATTGATGATGTCATAATTCAAAGCCGGTCCCGGCCGGGTGGCAGGGCCGGGGAGGAATGATTTGTCGCTGCTGCCGGCTTCATCGGCCACCGGGTCAGCAGCCGGGCTGCGGGACGACGCCCGGGAAGAAGAATCGCCGGCAGCATTGCCATTGCGGCAGGAAATTCCGGTTTCGGACAAGACGGTATCGGGCCCGCCTGCCAGCAGCCGGTCACTGGACATGGCGGCCGATTCGAGCTCATGGCCCTGTTCACACCTCCGGGAGGTTTTCTTGATGGCCCGGTCCAGTTCCCCCTGTCCCGGTTCCCTGACATCCGGTCCGGCAAAGCCGGACCGGGAAACAAATTCATTCATGATGCAGCCCCCTTGACATCCCCAAAATCAAACAGATCTTTCCAAAAAACGCACAAACCATCCCCGCTGCAAAACATGAATCCTGCAGAAAACAAATCCAAAAATTCAACTGAGCCGGAAATATCTGGACAGACCAGAACCGGCAAAAACGCCCCGCAACTTACTCAACACACCGCAAAACAATATCTGCGGCAGGAGACAGTCCCATGAATGACATCCACGAAAACATATCCCATGTCAGCCAGGCAACCGGAAAACACAAAACAAACCCAACGGATCTGCTAACCGGTCTGCAAACAATCACGGAACCCCGACAAGGGAAACACCGCAACAAGCCAGCCGGCAGAAGTAACACATCCCACACCCAACCCGAAACCGGGCAATCACACCCGGGCCGAAATCGGGAAACGGGACATCAGCCCCCGGGACATCAGCCCCAAAGACCACAAATCCCGAAGGTCACCGGACCCCGAAACGTGGCCATCCCGAAACGCAGTCATTCCAAGGCACGGCCACCTCCAGACAAAGCCCCGTCAAAACAAGACCCCAGCCCTGGAACACGGAACCCCCTGAACAAGGATTCCCGAAACGTGGCCCCACCGGAACATGACCTGAGCGGAACATGAACCTCTTTGCCGCCTGGACCGGAAAAACCGCAATCTGACAACAGTCGCCGCATATGCACGGCCGCCTTCATATATCGAGCTGCCTCCGCACATGAAGCCGCCTTCATATCACCGGGTTGCTGCAAATGGAGTAATCGCAACATGCGAGTTGTCTCCATGCGCGAGTTACCGCAAAAGCGGATTATAAGGGCGGTGATTCAAGCACGGCAGCCCGACAGAGGACAATGTCAGCCCCCCCGTCGAAAAGGTTCTGCAAGCGTTCCATGGATACTGCGTATCACGAACACCCACACCCCAAAACCAGCCCTGCCGACCACCCTGCAACCCAGGAAAGCCCGGCACCTGTTCTGTCAAATCCCGAATATATCCGGGTCCAACCTGTCCTGCCGCCGCATTCTGCCACCGCATCCCGCTGCCTGCCTGACAAGAGCATATTAGGGGGGGGATTTTTTTTGTTCAACTGGATAAAATCGATAAATGGGGCTTGACTCAATACGGGTTTTTTGCGGTCGGAAAAGGGATAAATCAAGCGGGATATTTAAGTGGCTGAGACTCCAAGAAAAAACCAAAAATCCGAAATTTTCGCCCTGGCACGCCTATAGATAAAATTTATTTTAAAGAAAGGAACGGGACAAAGGAAGGCCTGTCACAACGCAGAAAAGCCGGAACTGGCCCGGGCAAAAGCCGGCAGGGGCCTGGCAGACCGCAAAACGAAAAGCAATCTACCCCGGACCCTGATCCCGGCATCGGGAAAGCAGGCCGAAAGCAAAGGGAGGGTATCAATTACGGGCCGGAGCGAAAACTGAAACGAAGGTCCAAGCCAAAACCCGGAGAAACTCCGGCCAGAAACCATGAACAGAGCGGACCACGCGCCCGCAGGATTCAGATATCAACCAAATACGGATAATCATGAAGCCGGTGATGCCTGAAGGTTCAGGCATGCACAAAATTCAGGCATCCATGGAATTTACACGGCGGCTGAGCCGGGAAACCTTGCGGGATGCGGTACGGCGATGCAGAACACCGCGGGTTGCGGCACGCTGGATCTCGGGCTGGGCGGCGCGCAAGGCGTCGGCGGCGGTCTTACGATCACCGGCCGCAATCGCCTCTTCGACCCGGCGCAAAAAGGTGCGCACTCGGGAACGGCGGGCCTTGTTGACCCGGGTGCGGGCAGCAATTTTTCTAACGGCTTTCCTTGCCGAAGATGTATTAGCCATTATGTCTAGCCTTTGGGCTTCTTCCGGAACGGCACAGGACCTTTGTGGCAGGCCTTGTGCTTCCATGGTGAAAAATGAAAAAGGCAGATTGAAACTGCCGGAATTTTTGGGGTTATAGTCAGACAGGGCATAAGCGTCAACATATTTAATGCCTGTCGCCAACAGATGGGACAGAATTACCGAGAAGGATCCGGGACCGGACATGGCGGGACAGGATTCATCCCCCCCGGCCGGCAGCGCCCTTCTGGCACCGGGGACAGAAGAAGGTGGACCGGCCGGCCTGGACAATGCGCTCGATAAGGCCATTGCAGCCGGGCCTCTTGCAATCCCCGCCCTGGCGGCCATAGACATCAAAACTGTGCTGGAAATAGCCCCCGTCCCCATCGATGGACCTGTAATCCCTGAGGGTGGATCCGCCGGCTTCAAGGGCCTCTTCCAGCACCTGGCGAATGTGCAATGCCAGAAAATGCAGGCGTTCATCCATTTCTTCCCCGGTGCCCGAACCCAGTAGCGCGGCGGACGTGGCCGGATGTATTGCGGAACGAAACAGGGCCTCGCAAACATAGATATTGCCCAGTCCGGCCAGGACCCGCTGGTCAAGAAGAACATTCTTTACCGGGGCCTTGCGCCTGGCAAAGGCATCGGCCAGCAATTGAGCACTGAGCCGGTTGCCAAGGGGTTCGGGGCCAAGATTTTTCAAAAACCTGCATTCAGCGGCATCTTCAAAAACATCCATGAAACCAAACCGGCGAGGATCCGAATATACGAGAAAGGGAGCCGGGGCGTCCGAAGAGGCCAGTTCGAAAACCACGTGATCATGTTTTTCAAATCCGGCGGGGCGGGAGGGGGCAAAAAACCTGTAATTTCCGGTCATGCCCAGGTGGGAAAGCAGGGTCTTGCCATTTGAAAGCTCGAACAAGAGATATTTGGCGCGCCTGGTCACATTGATGATGTGGGCACCAATCACGC
>WFPQ01000172.1 GCA_015487515.1 Hyphomicrobiales bacterium
GTGGCCTCGATAGCGGAAGTGGTTGATGTCAATGCCACCTATCGTGAAGATGGCAGTGTCAGGCTGCTGACCCGTTCCGGGGTGGCCCTGCTCGACCAGAGGCAGTCGGTGTTCTCGTTTCAGGATGCGGGAATCCTGTCGCCGAATTCCCTTTATTCCACCAATCCCGCCGAGAGCGGGGTCGGATCGCTTGGCCTGCAGACGGTTTCGGGGCTTTCCGTGGACCTGGTGGGGCAGGGCATATTGCAATCGGGCAAGCTGGGGGCGCTGGTGGAATTGCGGGACAGTACCCTGGTGCAGGTGCAGAGCCAGCTTGATGACATTGCCGCGGGACTGGCCCAGTCGCTGTCGAGCATTACCGTGGCTTCTTCGGCGGTGACCGCGGGAGCCCAGGAGGGACTTGAGGTGGACCTGGCCCTGGTGCAGCCGGGCAACGGCTTTACCCTGCAATATACGGAAGGGGGGATTGTCAGCAATGTAAGGGTAGTGCGGGTTGATGACAGTTCACTGCTGCCGATGGACAATGTGGGCCCCGACGGAGTCCGGGTGATCGGGCTGGACTTTTCGTCCGGCATCGGTGCGGTGGCCAGCAGCCTTGACAGCACCCTTGGCACGGCGATTTCGGTTTCAAACCCTTCGGGCAGCATTCTAAGGGTGCTGGATGATGGGGCCGGGGCAACCAGCGACATCAACGGGCTGGAGGCCACCTACACGGCAGGCAATGTGCAGGATGGCAACCTGGCCCTGCCCCTGTTCGTTGATACGGGAGACCTGGCCTTTACCAACTCCCTTGACGGGGGAGCGCAAAAAACCGGGTTTGCCGGGCGCATTTCCATAAACAGTGCCGTGAACCTGGATAATTCCCTGATGGTGCAATACAGTGCGACCTCATCCCTGGGGGATGCGGCGCGGGCAAACGACATCTTGCAGCGTCTTGGCAACAGCAGTTTTTCCAGTGATATAACCAGCACCCGGTCCATGGGCCGCATCCAGCTTTCGGGCAATGTGGGGGCCATGGTTTCCCAGATGCTTTCATTCCAGGGGGCTTCGGTCGAAAAGGCCCAGTCCGTCAATACCACCAATGAACTGTCCATGGAGGCCCTGAATGCCCGGATGGAAGAGAAATACGGGGTGGATGTGGACAAGGAGATGGCGATGCTGCTCGAACTGCAGACGGCCTATGCCGCAAATGCAAGGGTCCTGTCGGCGGTGCAGGAACTGCTCAACACCCTGATGAGAATCTAGGGGCCTGATATGGGTGTCATGGGACAAGGGAGTGCCTAGATGAACGTGGGAAAATCCATTTTTGCAGTCAATCCCGCTTTTTCCAACATTGGCAGAATGCGGGAAAACATGGAGCAGTTGCAGGTGCAGCTGGCCACGGGCAAAAAGGCACAGACCCTTTCTGACATGGGGCCGGGTCGGGGAACCAATATCGACATGCGGGCCCAGCTCAGCAAAAGCCAGGCCTTTCAGAAAAACATTTCCATGGTCGGGATCAGGCTGGACATCCTTGACCTGTCCATCGCCCGGTTCGACCAGATCGAGGGGGAAGTGCGCCAGATGGCAGCAGCGGATTCGGCCGGGGAAGACCAGGTGAACCTGGCAACGGCCCAGAACTTTGCCCGCTCCAGCCTGGACGAGGTGATAAACCTGCTCAATACCGATCTTGCCGGGCGCTACATGTTTGCAGGTACCGATACGGATGATCCGCCGGTCAAGGGCCTTGAAGCCCTGTTGAACGGAGAGGGCGGGCGTGACGGATTCCGTACCCTTGTTCTTGAGCGCAAGCAGGCGGATGCGGGGGCCTCGGGGCTGGGGCGGCTCGCCCTTTCGCAATCCGGCCCGGCAGTCAGCATTGCCGAGGACGGGGTGCATCCATTCGGGTTCAAGCTTTCAGGCGGTTCCACGGATTCACCGGGGGTGGCCATCTCGGGCCCGGCCGGATCTCCCCCGTCGATGAATGTTACATTCAATTCACAGCCGGTTGCAGGGGAAAAGGTGTTTCTGACCCTGACCCTGCCCGACAATACCAGCAGGACCATGGAATTGCAGGCGAGCACGGACAATCCGGCGGGAAACGGGAAATTCACCATCGGGGCCAGCGTGAATGACACGGCGGCAAATTTTCAGGCCGCCCTGCAAACGGTTCTGGGGCAGGAGGTTCAGGGCGAACTGAGCGCCGCCTCGGTATTTGCGGCAGCGGACAGTTTCTTCAACGGCAACGGGCAAACCATTCAGCGGGTGGACGGCCCGCCCTTTGACAGTGCAACGGCCCTGGTGGCGGCCACCAGCACCGATACCATAAACTGGTATGACGGATCCAGCAGCGCCGATCCCCGAAAGTCGGTTTCGGCCCGGGTCGGGGAAACCGCAAGGGTGGATTACGGGGTGGAGGGCAACGAGGAGGGATTTTTGCAACTGGTCCGCTCGCTGGCAGCGGTTGCAGTCGAGACCTTTTCAAGTACCGATCCGACCTCGGAAGCGCGCTATGATGCGCTCAGCAAAAGGCAGGTGGCCAGGCTGTCGGAAACCAACAATAACGTGCCCGGATCATTCGAGGTCATCACCATGGAACTGGGGGTGGTCAGAAACGCCATGGGCAATTATTCGGACCTGAACACCAATTACCAGAACCAGCTGGAAAAGGTGATATCAAAGCTGGAAAACGTTGCCATAGAAGAGGTGGCGGTGCAGTTGCAGAACATGCAGATAAGGTTGCAGGCCTCTTATCAGACCATGTCCGTATTGAGCGAACTGACCCTGGTCAATTACATCAGGTGACCTGTTGGGGCAGATGATTTTTTGCTATGGGTGATTTGCTGACATTGCCGGCTGCCATGATGTCAAGAGCCCCGGCAATATCGGGGTTCTGGGCCGGGAACCGGCCTGGCCAGGGCTGGCTTCGGCCTCAGGGGGCGAAAGTTTTCTAGCTATCGGGTTTTTCGAGCAGGCCCAGGGCTACCTGGCGGTTGATGTTGATCAGGACTTCCAGCTTTTCCGGGGCCGGGGCGCTTTGAATGCGCAGGGTTTCATTCATGATGAAAATGCCCAGATTGGCCACGTTCTGGCGGATCTCGCGGGGAAGGGGGCTGTTTTCGCTGGTTACTGCCTCCAGAAAAATGGTCCAGAGCTTGCGGTTGTAGGTCAGGACGCGATCCAGGTCGGCGCTGGAGTTTTCCCAGTTGTTCTGAACTTCCTTCATGTCCCTTGCAGCCTTTGAAAGCAGCTGGGCCTCCAGTTCACTGGGATCCGCCGTCTGTTTCGCCGTCTGCTGATAGGCCTGAGCCGCCTGTTGCTGCATTTTTCAATAGCCCCCGTTCATACTCTATCAGTTGCCTTGTGGTCCTTAACGCTTTGTATAGGGAACCGGTTAATATCTCGTTATTTATCTTTTCAATATAGGGGATCGTGGAGGGGGCGGCCCTGACCAGATCGGAGGTCAGGTCAAAATATTGCTGGCGCAGTTTTTCTATATCGTCTTCCAGGTACATCAGTTGCACGGTGAAATATATGCGCTTGCAAGGGGTATCGGCGGTCTGGGCGGTCAGAATGTCCTTTTCGCGCAATATGGGGGTCTTGCCGCTGAAATAGAGCTTGGTGCGCTGGTCGGAATTGGTGATTATGCAATCCCCCACTATCAGGCGTTCTCCGGGCTTGAGTTCAACTTTCAAAGGCATCGGCTTCCCCTTTTTCCTTCGGTTTTCCAGGTTTCATGGAATCGCCTGCATGGGGGTATTTTGCGCGTTTGAGAGGAGTTGAAAAGGGGGAGGGGGAGATTTGGCGGAAATGGCAATAAAAAGCGGACCCGAAGGCCCGCTTTTACGAGTTTGCAGGTCTTGAACCCGATCAGAACAGGCGAAGCACTGCCTGGTCGGCCTGGTTGGCCATGGTAAGGGCAACCGTTGAAAGCTGCTGGCGGGTCTGCAGGGCCAGCATGTTGGCGCCTTCAAGGTTGGTATCGGCCAGGGTAAGGTTGGCGGCACCGGTTTCAAGGGTGTTGATCAGGTTCTTGGTGAAATGCTGACGAACCTCGACCACCGAAAGGTTCGAGCCGAAGGTGGAAGCCTGCTGACGCAGGGTGGAAATGGCCGTATCAAGCTCGCTGAGCGAGGTGTTGATGTTGGTATTGGTCTGGAAGCTGTCGGTTGAAGCTTCCGAAATGCCAAGACCGGAGGCATTGAAGGTAACACCGGTAACGCTCAGGGAACTGGAGCCGTCTTCGTTGAAAATGACCGAGAGACTGTCACCATTGAGCAGGTTGACACCGTTGTAGCTTGCATCGGAGGCCAACTGGTCGATCTGGGAACGAAGGTTGTTGAATTCGGTTTCCAGGGTGGCCCGATCCGACTTGTACGGCGCTTCGGTTGTACCATTGTCGATGCCGACTTCGTCACCACCGGCAATCGTCAGGCTGTCGGTTGCGTTGGCCGCGGTGATGGTCACGACATTGCTGGTGATCGAAGCGGTTACGCCGGTAAGAGCGCCAAGGGCAGTTTCCAGGTCGGCCCTGGTGCTGATGGTGCTCAGATCAATGGTTTCAGCGGTACCGGAATTGACCTGAACGGACAGGGTGCCGGTAAAGCCTGCTACCTGGGAGTTGGTCGGATTGACCGTGGTGGTATCAAGACCCAGGGCTCCCAGATCCGCGGAAGCCGTTCCTCCGACAGTCAGGCTGTCCGTGTTGTTGGCCGCTGTAATGACAATGGCGCCATTGGTCAGGGCAACGGATGCGTTGGCATCGGCATCAAGGGCACTTACCAGGTCGGCAACGGTGCTGGCTGTCCCGATGGTAAAGGTGGTGGCAGTGTTGTTCCCAACGGTCAGGGTGATGGTTTCGGTATCGGTGAAGCCAAGATCAGTAATCAGATTATCGGTATTGTTAAGAGTCGATACCGTACCGGTGATGGTGGCAGCAGTATCATCGGCAATGGTTACCGAACCCGTCAGCGTGGTTGGGGTCGTGGAACCGGCAGGCTTTTGCAGGGCCTGGCGGGCCGTTGCCTGGGCGGTTTCAACCAGCTTGGTGATGGCCGAGATGCCCTCGTCGGCAGCACGAACCGTCTGGACGGCATTGCCGACCGAATCGAGCAGGCGGTTGAGATCGCCGGCGCGCGAGTTCAGCGAAGAGGCGGTGAAAAACGCGGTGGGATCATCAAGGGCCGAATTGACTTTGAGGCCGGTGGCCAGATTCTTCTGGGTCTTGCCCATGAGGGTTGCAGTATTTTGAAGGGAAAGCAGATTGCTGCGCACTGCATTTGAAAGTGATATATCGGCCATTTGTGAACTCCTATTCAAGGTCCGAACTACTAACGCCTCTTTCTGAGGATGTTTCGAGTATGGCTTTTAGGGGTTTAAGAAG
>WFPQ01000173.1 GCA_015487515.1 Hyphomicrobiales bacterium
CAATAAAACAATGCTATTTGCCATTGTGTTTTTGCGGGAAGGCATCAGGACATGACGAAACAGCTATCGGACTGCAAGCTCGGCGATGACGAGATTTATGCAATATTCGAGGCCTTTGAAAGATCCAACCCCGAGCCCAGGGGAGAATTGGAATATACCAATGAATTTACCCTGCTGGTGGCCGTGGTATTGAGCGCCCAAGCCACCGATACCGGGGTCAACAAGGCCACCAGGGAGTTGTTCGAGATAGCGGATACCCCGAAAAAGATGTTTGATCTGGGGGTGGAGGGCCTTGAGGGCTACATAAAGTCCATAGGCCTTTATCGCAACAAGGCAAAAAACGTCATCAGGCTTTCCGAGCAGTTGATAAATGATTTTTCTTCCAGGGTTCCGGATAATCTGAAGGATCTGCAAAGCCTGGCCGGGGTCGGCAGAAAAACCGCCAACGTGGTGTTGAACATAGCCTTTGGCCAGCCGGCCATTGCGGTGGACACCCATTTGTTCCGGGTGAGCAACAGAACCGGAATGGCCCCGGGAAAGACTCCCCTGGAGGTGGAAGAGGAACTGATCAGGCGTGTGCCGGAAAAGTTCAGCATGCATGCCCATCACTGGCTGATTCTGCATGGCCGTTATATCTGCAAGGCAAGAAAGCCCCAATGTTATCGCTGCATCATAAGAGAATGGTGCCGGTTTGACCCGAAAACCCCGGATCCGTGATCCTTGATCACCGGTTTCACCCCGTCTTGCCCCCCATGGCGTTTTGTTGATTTGGAAAGTTCATGACCATGCCTGCCACTCCCCTTGAAGTTCTTGCGATCGGAAATTCGATAACCGACATTCTGGTTCGGGTCGAGGATGAATTCCTCCATCAACAGGGGCTGACCAAGTCCATAATGCACCTTGTCGATGGGGAACGGGCCGAATATCTCAGAAAAATCGCCCCAAGGGAAAGAAAGCAGGTTTCCGGCGGCAGTGCCGCCAATACGGCGGCCGGCATAGTGGCCCTTGGTGGCCGCTCGGCCTTTGTCGGCAAGGTTGCCAATGATGAAATAGGCCGTTTTTATGACCTGGACCTGCGCTCGGCCGGGGTCGAATATGCCACCTCGATGCTGGAGCACGGGGCGGGCTCGGGAAATTCGATGATAATGGTGACCCCGGACGGGGAAAGGACCATGAACACCTATCTGGGGGCCTGCCATGATCTCACCGAGGCCGATATAATCGAGGAACAGGTCGGCCGGGCGGCGATCACCTTCATGGAAGGCTATCTGTGGGACCCCCCGGAGGCAAAAAGGGCCTTTGTCAAGGCGGCCCACTTTGCCCACAAGAACGAACGGGCTGCTGCAATTACCCTTTCCGACCCGTTTTGTGTCGAGCGTTTCCGGGATGAGTTCCTGGACCTGATCCGTTCCAGGACCTGCGATTACGTTTTTGCCAATATTGAGGAGCTCAAATCCCTCTATCAGACCAGCGATCTTGGCGAGGCGGTGCAAAATATCGCCAGGGATGCCGAGATTGCAGCCATCACCATGGGCCCCGAAGGGGCAATGGCCATTCGTGATGGGGAAATAATCACGGTGCCTGCCTTCGGGGTTGACGAGGTGGTCGATGTTACCGGGGCCGGTGATCTGTTTGCCTCCGGTTTCCTGCTGGCCATTGCCCGCGGGCAGGAAACCGAAGAGGCCCTCAGACTGGGCTGCCTGTGCGCCAGCGAAGTGATTTCCCACATGGGCGCAAGGCCGCAGCAGGACCTCAGGGCCATGGCAGGCGAACATGGCCTGAAAGTCTGAAAGGCCTGGCCCTACTGGTGTCCCGTTGAACCGAAACCACCGGTTC
The DNA here is from genome assembly GCA_015487515.1 of Hyphomicrobiales bacterium. Classification (GTDB taxonomy): domain Bacteria; phylum Pseudomonadota; class Alphaproteobacteria; order Rhizobiales; family Devosiaceae; genus DROE01. The sequence goes on from WFPQ01000173.1 coordinate 1,837, forward strand.
CACGCCTGGTTCCTTCAAGCTTTTCGACCCGGACCATTTGCGCCCTTGCAACCGGTGCTATTACCATCTGGGCAATGCGCATGCCTCTTTTTATTCTGAATGCCTCGTTTCCCAGATTGATCAGCAGGATCTTTATTTCCCCGCGATAATCCGCGTCAATGGTTCCCGGAGAATTCAGTATGCCCACGCCATGTTCAAGGGCCAGCCCCGAACGCGGGCGTATCTGGGCTTCGTGATCCGGGGGCAGTTCCATGGCAAAGCCTGCCGGTACCAGGGCCCGTTCGCCCGGGGCAATCTCAAGGGATGTTTCAGGGTCGATGGCGGCGGCCAGGTCCAGCCCGGCGGCCCTTTCGCTCTTATAATCCATGTCCAGTCCCAGCCCGTGTTCCAGCCAGTGAATCTTGATCTTGCACATGTTCAAGCCTGTTTTCCTTTCCGGCCGAGACCTACCAGGCCCTCCACAGCAGCAGGGACAGCAATATGATCACTACCATGATGACCATTCGGGTTCCCCGTCCGCCATTCTGGCGTTGCCGCCTCATTTCTTCTTCGTGATCCCGCAGGATCGAGTCGGCCCTTTCCACCATTTCCGGGATCTTTCGGGCCGACCTGAAAAGCTCGGCGATTTGCCCCGTCATGTCTTGCATTCTGCCTTTTGGACCGGCTTTTTGCCTTATCCAGTTTCCCACCACCGGCTCCGAAATGCTCCATATGTCCATTTCAGGGTCCAGCATGCGGCCGACCCCCTCGACCAGGGCCATGTTCTTTTGCAGCAGGATAAGTTCCGGCCGGGCCGCCATGTCGAATATTTCGGTAACCCTGAGCAATTGTCCGAAAACCCGGGCCATGGAAATATCGTTGGCCCTGCGCCCGTGCATGGGCTCTCCGATCATTCTCAGGGCGAGGGCGAATTCTTCCACCGACTGGGATTTTGGCACATAGCCGATATCGAAGTGCAACTGGGCTATGTGCCTGTAATTCCTGGTTATGAAGCCATAAAGTATTTCGGCCAGAAATCTCTGTTCCCGGCGCCCTATCCTGCCCATTATGCCAAAGTCCACGGCCAGGATTGCGCCGCTTTTCGGGTCGGCAAACAGGTTGCCCGGGTGCATGTCGGCATGAAACAGCCCGTCGCGAATGGCATGGCGCAGAAAATTCTGCATCAGGTTCGTGGCCAGCACCTTTCTGTCGATCCCGGCCTCGTCCAGTGCCCTGGTATCATTCAGCGCTATGCCATCCATCCATGACGTGGTCAGAACCCGCTGGGCCGTGTGTTCCCAGTTGATGCTGGGGATTTCGAACCCGCTGTCATTTTCTATGTTTTCGCCGAATTCACAGATAGAGGCCGCTTCGAACCTGAGGTCCAGTTCCAGCCTTGCCGAGCGTTCCAGTATTTCCACTATGGCCACCGGGCGCAGGCGCCTCAGGCCGGGTATCAGCCGTTCCCCGAGCCGTGCCGCCTCGTGAAAACTGTCAATGTCGCGCCTGAAGCGTTCTTCTATTCCCGGCCGCAGCAGTTTTACGGCCACGGTCTGCCTGCTGCCATCCTTCTTTACCAGTTGGCACTTGTGAACCTG
>WFPQ01000174.1 GCA_015487515.1 Hyphomicrobiales bacterium
CGAACCAGTCCTTGCGGAACCAGTAGAGGTTGGCGAACTGCTGGTCGGGCATCTGGTACATCTTGCCATCCGGCCCGGTGGTGAACGACTTGCCGATATAATCGTCGATATCCAGCCCCGGATTGGTCACATCGGCCCATTCTCCGGCGATCATGTCGCTAAGGGTGTAAACCAGGCGCGTGCGCGAATGGGTGCCGATCAGATCGGAATCGTTGACATAACCGTCGTAGAGATTGCGCCCGGTCTGCATCTGGGTCTGGACGGCCTGAATGACCTCGCCCTCGCCCAGCAACTGGTGATTGACCTTGATACCGGTGATTTCCGTAAAAGCCCTGGCCAGCACCGTGCTCTCATAGGTATGGGTCGGAATGGTCTCCGAGAGCACATTTATCTCCATGCCCTTGAAGGGCGCGGCAGCATCCATGAACCATTTGAGCTCTGCAAGCTGTCCTTCCTTGCTGAGCGCCGAACGGGTAAATTCCGTCTCGACCCACTTGTTTGCCGCGTCCATGCCCTGGGCAGCAGCCATGGTGGCCCACAAACCACTTATTCCGGCAACTGAAGTTGCCGTAGCCGCAGAAACGGCAGTCGCTGCCGTTCCCGATAAAAATTCTCGTCTTCGCATATCAGTTCCTCCCTAAAAGAATTAGGTGCAAAATATTTGCAGTATGAAACTTTATCGAATGGAATAGATGCAAAAATTTTGCACTTTGAAACCATATGCGAAAAGATATGAAAGTCAAATGAAATCAAAACTTGCCAGAAACGTCATGTGTTACATGGAATGTATTACATGGAATGTATTACATGGGGACACTCTTTTGACGGAGTCGTCAAACCGGCTTTCCATGCAAGTTTGATAAAATAATATGCCAAGCAGATTACCAAGCTTATTACCGATGCGGAAACCTGGTCTTGTACTGGTCTTGTACAGGTCCTGTACTGCCCATAGCCAGGCAACCCGCATCATTGTTGCCATCCCTGGCATCTTGCTTTTTTGCATCGTTTGGCAGATTGATTTTACATGCCTTGCAGGGGGTTACCTGTTCACTTGAACAACAGCGTCAGATATAGCGCAGGGATCAGGCCCATTCCACAACCGGACCTTGCCACGATCGAAGCAGGAGGCAGGCCGGCCTGCCATCCCCGTGCCTGGCGGTTGCGGATTATCGTTTCCGGCACGGCAACTACCATCAGACTGTTGCCATCAGGCTGCGGCACGACCTGAAACCCTGTGAAAAGAACCGCATATCACAAGGTCATCAGGAGGGGAGACTTCACGCCTGGCCCCGACAGCCCATTCTTTCCGGCATCACTTCCTGACGACGTTCCTGCCCGCATAGGTGGCACTGGTGCCGAGCTGTTCCTCTATGCGTATCAACTGGTTATATTTTGCCAGCCTTTCGGAGCGACACAGGGAACCGGTCTTGATCTGCCCGCAATTAAGGGCCACTGCCAGATCGGCAATGGTTGAATCCTCGGTCTCACCGGAACGATGGGACATGACGGAAGTATAGGAAGCCCGATGGGCCGTCTCCACGGCCTCAAGGGTTTCGCTAAGGGTTCCTATCTGGTTGACCTTGACCAGGATGGAATTGGCAACCCCCATCTTGATACCCGACCTGAGGCGCTCCGAATTGGTGACGAACAGGTCGTCCCCCACCAGTTGAACCCGGCCGCCCAGTTCCCCGGTAAGGGCCTTCCAGCCATCCCAGTCGTCTTCGGCCATGCCATCTTCGATGGAAATGATGGGAAAACGGTCCGCAAGGTCGGCCAGATAGGCCACGTGCTGTTCGGGAGAAAGGCTCTTGCCCTCCCCGCTCATTTCGTACCTGCCGTTTTCATAATATTCGGAAGCAGCGCAGTCCAGGGCCAGGGCCACATCTTCTCCCGGGGAATAACCGGCATTCTCTATGGATTTCATAATGAAGCCCAGGGCTTCGTCAGCCGAACCAAGTCCGGGAGCAAAACCGCCCTCGTCTCCCACATTGGTATCAAGGCCGGCATCGGCAAGAGAGCCCTTGAGGGTATGAAAGATTTCGCTGCCAATGCGAACCGCATCGGCCAGGTTTTTTGCGCCGACCGGCATGATCATGAATTCCTGGATGTCGATGGGATTGTCGGCGTGCTCGCCCCCATTGATTATGTTCATCATGGGAACCGGCATTACATGGGCATTGGGGCCGCCAAGATAACGAAAAAGCGGCAGTTCGGAGCTTTCGGCCGCCGCCTTTGCCACGGCAAGTGATACCCCAAGAATTGCATTGGCACCAAGACGGGACTTGTTCGGGGTTCCGTCCAGATCACGCAGGGCCCGGTCGAGGCCGACCTGGTCAAGGGCATCCATTTCGTGGATTTCTTCAGCTATTTCCACATTTACACTTTCCACTGCCCTGGTGACACCCTTGCCCATATATTGCTGACCGCCATCGCGCAGCTCCACCGCCTCATGGGCCCCGGTGGAAGCACCGGATGGAACGGCAGCCCGGCCGAAACTGCCATCATCAAGCACCGCGTCGACCTCTATGGTCGGGTTTCCACGGCTGTCATAAATCTGGCGGGCGGTGACATCGATAATAGCGGACATTTCAAAACCTCATTTTCAGAACGTGGCAGCTTTTTTGACCGATGGTGCTTGTACATGACGATGTCTGCCCATGAAAACAGCGGAAATGACACCAAAACAGCAACAAGTCCGATCACCGGACGGGCGCCACCGGGCAATTGGGAACTTGATACGCCCAACGGGGAGAAAATGAAAGCCGCCAAAGGGGCTTTGTGCCCTATTCTTTTTGTGCCCTACTCTGCTAAAAACAGGCATGAAAAATCAAACAGGCGGGGAAAACCGCAATGCCTGCGGTTTTCCCGTTTCGACCACTTTTTCGTTTCAATGGCTTGCAGGACCGACAAATAGCACCGGCAAGTACCCACTGCCTAGACCGAGGTGGTGCGCAAATAGGGGCGAATGGTTTCAAAACCGTTCGGGTAATTGTTTTTTGCATCCTCGTCACTGACGGTGGGAGGAATTATGACC
>WFPQ01000175.1 GCA_015487515.1 Hyphomicrobiales bacterium
CGGGCATCGACGATTATGGAGAACGGACCTCCGGTCCTGCCCAGGGAAAGGGCAAGCAGATTTGGAATTCCGATCACCGGAATCTTAAGGGCCAGGCCCAGGCCCCGGGCGGCCGATATGCCGATTCTCAGACCGGTAAACGATCCGGGACCTACCGTTACGCCTATCCTGTCCAGGTGGGCATATTTTATGAAATTCTGCTCTAAAAGTCCTGCAATTTCTTCAAACATCACCTCCGCATGGCCCCGGGGCATGGATTTTGAAAAAACATGATCCCTTCCATCAAGGCGAAGACATAACTGCAGCATGGCCCCGGAAGTATCCATGGCCAGAATGGTATCATTGCTCATTGGCTTTGTCCGGCGGTCTGTTTGCCCGTTCTTTGTCGGGATGCAGCATACCCGACGCCGCAAGGCAAGACCAGCGGCAAGGTTTTCTGTCCTGTCGTCTTTCTTGAAGTCGTCCCTGGCATGGTTGCCTTCTGCAGGACCACGACTGGGATTGATTGCGTCAGATCACCCCTATCAGGCCACCTGCTGTACTTCCTGAACGCCGGGCACAAAATGGCGCAGCAGGTTTTCTATGCCGTTTTTAAGGGTTGCCGTCGAAGAGGGGCATCCCGCACAGGCCCCTTGCATCTTGAGGAAAACCACCCCCTCCCGGAACCCGCGAAAGATGATGTCGCCTCCATCCATGGCGACGGCGGGGCGAACTCTGGTTTCAAGCAGCTCCTTGATTATCTCGACCATTTCGGTGTCGGCCTCATCAAAGAATTCCTCTTCCAGGTCCTGGGTTCCATCGGAAGTGCCTTCCTTCAAGATCGGCTTGCCGGAAAGAAAGTGCTCCATGATGGCCCCCAGGATCGCCGGTTTTATGTGGGACCATTCGGCATCGTCCTTGGTGACCGAAATGAAGTCGGAACCAAGAAAAACCCCGGTTACTCCATTGATTTGAAACAATTCTTCACCCAGGGGGGAAATTGCAGCCTCGGCCGGATCACGAAATTCCCGCGGCTGCCCCTCAAGAACCTGGCGGCCGGGCAGGAACTTCAGGGTAGAAGGGTTGGGTGTTGCTTCAGTCTGAATGAACATTTCGATCTTGTCCTGTGTCTAACCACATCTTTTCGGTTACATTACCATTGCAGATCGGCAATTTGCAAAGATTAGAACCATTCCAATATGGGCAATATAGGTCTGCCGTGAAAAAAAGTGAAGGGAAAAACCTATTTCGTTTCATTCAGGTGCCTGTCTTGACGCCATATGTTCCGTTGCAGGCAAATCAGGAGTCTAGCACAGGGAAATTATGTGTTCATCGCTGACGCCGCCGGGAATTATGGTGACCGGAATTGGCAGGGCATTGGCGCCCCGTCCCGCAAAGGCCGATACCAGGGGGCCCGGCCCTTCGGAGGAGGTTCCCGCCGCCAGCACCAGGATTGCGATATCCTTGTCCTCATTGATCAGGGCTTCTATTTCTTCGGCCTTTCTGCCCTCGCGCACGTGTTTTTCGACCTTTATGTCCCCGATCTCCTTGATGCGCCTTTCCCGTTCATCCAGCAGTTCCTCGGCCTTTTCAATGGCCTCGGCCCGCAACACGTTTTCAACGCCGAGCCAGTGCTGAAACTGTTCATTGCCTATTATCGACAGCAGGGCCACGGTTCCGCCGGTACGCAGGACCCGATAGGCGGCAAAGGTCACTGCCCGGTCGCATTCGTCCGTTTCGTCAATCACCACCAGGAACTTGCGTTTGTATTCGCCCTTGCAGGCTTCATTGTATTTGCTCATGACCAACACCGCCAGATTTTGCCTGTTATATTGCACATGCTGACACACATGCTGGCATTTTGCCAAAAAAACAGCAAGCACATTGCAATTTTTGTAATGTTTATAGCAATTTAGCTGATAAATCCAACAATTTTGCGCACCTGTTTCATGGTGTCCTCGGCCATCACCCTGGCCCGGTCGGCCCCCTCTTTCAGGATTTTTTCTATCATGTCCGGTTCGGCCAGGTAGCGGCGCATTTCCATGGCGATCGGGGCGAGCCGGTCCACGGCCAGTTCTGCAAGGGCGGGCTTGAAGGTTCCAAATCCCTTGCCGCCGAACTGGTCAAGAACCTCCTGCTGGGAAATATCGGCAAGGGCCGCATAGATCCCCACCAGGTTTGCCGCCTCCAGGCGTCCTTTGAGCCCGGCAACTTCGCTCGGCAGCGGTTCGGGGTCCGATTTTGCCTTTCGGATTTTTCTGGCAATGGAATCCGCATCGTCGAGCATGTAGATGGTGGCCATGTCCGAAGCTTCGGATTTTGACATTTTCCTGGTGCCGTCCCGCAGGGACAGTACCCGGGTTGCCGGTCCGGTTATCACCGGTTCGGAAAGGGGGAAGAAATCCCCGTCAAGGTGGTTTCTGCTGATGGATGCGGCAAAGTCATTGTTGAATTTTTGCGCGATGTCCCGGGTCAGTTCCAGGTGTTGTTTCTGGTCTTCGCCAACCGGGACATGGGTGGCCTTGTACAGCAGTATGTCGGCTGCCATCAGCGACGGATAGGCAAACAGGCCAAGGGAGACGTTTTGAGAGTTCTTGCCTGCCTTGTCCTTGAACTGGGTCATGCGCTGCATCCAGCCCATGCGGGCAACGCAGTTGAATATCCAGGCCAGTTCTGCGTGCTGATGTACCTGGGACTGGTTGAAGATTATGTGTTTTTCAGGGTCTACCCCGGCTGCCAGGTAGGCGGCGGCAACCTCGTGGGTGGCCTTTTCCAGGTCTTGCGGGTCCTGCCATACGGTGATCGCATGCAGATCGACCACGCAATAGATGCAGGCATGGGTTTCTTGCAGGGGAACGAAGCGTTTTATGGCGCCAAGATAGTTTCCCAGGTGCAAATCACCGGAAGGCTTGATGCCGGAAAATACACGGGGGGCGAAACTGCTCATCTGCAAAATCCTGTAATCTGTTCCCTGCAATTTCTTCAGGGTCTGGCAATTCATCGTGGAGTTATTGCCCGCAAAAACCGGGTTTGGCAAGGGTCGGGGTGCAATGGCTGCCCTGTCAGGTCCTTGGTGTCCTGGTGGTATTTATTCCCCTATCTTCTTTCGGGCCCGGCCGGTTCGTGGCATTCATGTCTGCATTCGATGGCTTGCTCAGGTTCCCCGGCCGTTACTTCAGGGATTTGAGCTGTTGGGGCAATTGTTTGAAACTGATCACTCCGAACAGGCGCAATATCAGGAAATATGCGATCATTCCCGTGCCAAGCACCAGTCCCAGGGTGCCGAACTGCAACAGGGAAGATGCGGGATCATAAAGGGGTCCGGCGGCCAGCCTGCCCGATATCCACAGGATGCCGGCCATCAGCAGGCTGGCGATTATGAACATCAGGTGATTGTACAGCTCCCTGCTGGCCATGGAAAAGTGCCCGCGCCAGGCCAGGATTCCCATCAGGAACAGGGCATTGAACCAGGCTGCGATACTGGTGGCAATGGCAATGGCCGTCTGGGCCAGGGCCGGGAACAGCAACAGGGAAATTCCGATATTGATGAGCACGGAAACCGCCGCCAGGATGGTCGGGGTCATGGTATCTTCCCGGGCAAAGAACCCGGGCTGAAACACCTTTATCAGAACGAAGGCCGGCAGTCCGATGGAAAAGGCACCAAGGGCCGAAGCCGTGGCAAGGGTTGCCGTGTTGTCAAAGGCTCCGCGCTCGAACAGGACCTGGATTATGGGCCTGGCCATGATGAAAAGGGCAGCGGAGGCGGGCAGGCCCAGCATCATGGCCAGGAACAGGGATTTTTCCTGGGCCCGGGCCGCCATTTTCGGGCGGTTTCCCTTCAGGTGCCGGGAGAGTTCGGGCAGCAGGACCACGCCTATGGCAATGCCTATTATGCCAAGGGGTAGCTGATAAAGACGGTCCGCGTAATAAAGGTATGAAATGGCGCTGGCGGCACCGGAAGCAATGACCGTGCCGATGAAAATGTTGATCTGGGTGATGCCGCCGGAAAACATCACCGGCAGGGCCAGGGAAAAGAATCTCCCGATATCCTTGCCCGGAACCGGCCAGGCAAGGGATGGAAACATTCCGGTTCTGTAAAGGGCCCAGACCACGATGGCTATCTGGGCAAATCCCCCGGTTATTACTCCCAGGGCCAGGAAAACCGCACTTGCCGGCTTGTCGCCTGCAAGGAACACCATCAGGCCCAGGATCAGAATCAGGACTATGTTCAGCATTACCGGGGCAAAGGCGGCCGCCAGAAATTTGCCCAGCCCGTTCAGCATGGCCCCGTAGGCCGACATCATGGACATCAGGGCCAGGTAGGGAAAGCAGATCCGGGCCAGAAGCACCGTGAAGTCGAACTTTTGCTTGTCCGTGACAAATCCGGGTACGAACCATGCCATGATCCGGGGCATGAAAATCTCGGTCAGAACCAGGAGCGCGAACAGGAACAGGGCCAGCCAGGAAATGATTTTTCTTGCAAAGCGGCGGGCTTCCCTTTCTCCTTTTCTTTCCAGCACTCCGGCGAACAGGGGAATGAATGCCGCATTGAACGCCCCTTCGGCAAACAGGCGCCTGAACAGGTTGGGAAACCTGAAAGCGGCAAAAAAGGCGTCCGCCGCCATCGATGTGCCAAGTACTCCGGCAATCAGAATATCGCGGATAAAGCCCAATATTCTTGAAAGCAGGGTCATGGACCCGACGGAGAAGAAATTCCGGTAAAGGTTCATGCTTTATCCGTTTTTGAAGCCGGTACAGATTCCAGGACCTTTAACAATCGTTCCTTTATCTTTTTCTGGCGCTCCGGGTCTTTTATCTTGGTCCCGGTCAGGTCGGTGACATAAAATACATCCACTGCCTTTTCCCCGTAGGTGCCGATATGGGCCGATCCGATGGTCAGGTTGAGATCGGCCAGTTCCCTGGTCAGGCCATACAGCAGTCCGGCCCGGTCTAGGCCGCAAATTTCAATGACGGTGAATTTTTGCGAAAGGCCGTTGGAAATCTGTATGTCCGGGGGAATGCTGAATGGCTTGAGGCGCTTGTTCAGGCGGGAATTTATCCCGAGATTGGCCGGAATCCGCCTGGTGCCGGCCAGGAGTTCCCTTACCATTTCTGTTACCCGCACGGCCCGGACCTTTTCGTCCTCGTCGGAACTGAAGGAACGTCGCAGCCTCAGGGTGTCAAGGGCATGGCCATCGCGCATGGATGAAATATGGGCCCCCACTATGGAGGCATCGCAAATGGTGCAGGCGGCTGCAATGAATGAAAGCAGCCTTGGGTGATCGGCCGTATAGAACGAAACCTCGGTTATGCCCTCGAAGGCCTTGATGGAATAATCTCCGGCAAAATCCTGTCCGGCCCGGTCGGCCCTTGCCACCATCTTTGCATGTTCGACCTGCAGGGCCGGGTCGGTTCTGAGCCAGTAGGGGGAATAATGGCGGGATATATAGGACTTGATGCTGTCTTCATCCCAGCCGCAGTCAAGGGCCAGCAGATCATCACGAAGGGCGGTCTTGATTTCCAGCAGGCGCTCCTTGTGGCTGACTGCCGAATGGCCGCCCGAAAGCAGCGGCTCGGTCGCATAATAAAGGGATCGCAGCAGGGAGCCTTTCCAGCCGGTCCAGACCCCGGGGCCGACGGCGCGGATATCGCAGGCCGTCAGTATCATCAGCAGGGCCAGCCGGTTGGGGCTCTGCACGATCTGGGCAAAGGCATGGGCCGTTTCCGGGTCCTGAATGTCCCGGGACTGGGCAATTTCGGACATGATCAGGTGATATCGGATCAGCCATGCCACCGTTTCTATTTCCGGCGGGCTCAGGCCGAAGCGGGGGCAGAGTTTGCGGGCCACCTTTTCCCCTGCTATGGAATGGTCTTCTTTTCTGCCCTTGGCTATGTCGTGCAGAAAAAGCGCCACGAACAGCAGCCTGGTATCGCTAAGGGTCGGCAGCAGTTCATGGGTCAGGGGAAGTTCTTTCTTGTACTGGCCATTGACGATTCCGGCCATGACCCCGACGGAGCGGATCAGGTGTTCGTCCACCGTGTAATGATGATACATGTTGAACTGCATCAGGGCGACGATCCGGCCGAATTCCGGGACGAATTTTCCCAGCACCCCGCTTTCGTTCATGCGGCGCAATATGCGCTCGGTCGATTTGTGATTGGTCAGGATTTCCAGGAACAGCCGGTTGGCCTCCCTGTCATTGCGCAGTTCGGTTGTGATCAGGCCCAGGGAGCGTGAAATCTGTTTCAGGGCCTCGGGGTGAAACAGTATGTCTTCCCGGGCCGCCAGCCAGAAAATTCGAATGAGGTTGATGGGATTGTTCCTGAATACCTGGTCCCCGGTGGTGTTTATGCGCCCCCTTTCGACCACGAAGTCCGTTTCTCCTTCGATTTTTCTGGTTCCCTTGTGCCAGTTGGACAGGAACCGGCCCAGCAGGTCCGGTTTCTTGGCGTGGGAAAATTCCAGGGAAGCGCAGAAAAGCCGGGTGAGATCGCCCACGTCCTTGGCCACCAGGAAATAGCGCTTCATGAATCTTTCGACGCTCAGCATTCCGGCCCGGTCGGCAAATCCCAGGCGCCGGGCCAGTTCCGGCTGAACGTCAAAATGCAGTTTTTCCTCGGCCCTTCCGGTCAGAAAGTGCAAGTGGCAGCGCACGCTCCACAAGAAATCCTCGGCCTTTTCGAACACTCGCAATTCGGACCGGGTAAACACTCCCTTTTCCACCAGTTCGGCGTTCGAATTGACCGAATAAAAATATTTGCCGATCCAGAACAGGGTATTCAGATCGCGAAGTCCTCCCTTGCCGTCCTTGATGTTGGGTTCGACCACGTATCGGGTATTGCCAATGGCTTCATGGCGTTCATCCCGTTCTGCGAGCTTGGCATCTATGAACTGGGGTCCGGTTCCGGCTACCACTTCGGCCTGGAAACGATCCACCAGGGTCTTGAACAGCCCGGAATTGCCGGCCAGGAATCTTGATTCCAGGGTGGCTGTGCGCACGGTCATGTCGGTTTTGGCCATTTGCAGGCATTCATTCATGGTGCGCACCGCATGGCCCACCTTCTGGCCCAGGTCCCAAAGCATGTACAGCACATATTCAATGGTTGCCTCGCAATGTTTGCAGGGCTGGGACGGCAGGATGAACAGCAGGTCGATATCGGATCCCGGGGCCAGGGTGCCGCGCCCGTAGCCGCCAACCGCCGCAATGCATATCTGGTGGCTGTTTCTTTCCCTGTCTTGCAGGAACACGTGGTTTATGGCGAAGGTCAGAATGGCCCTGATTATCTCGTCCTGGGTCAGGCTCAGATTCTGTGCGCAGCGCACCCCGCGCCCGTTGGCCAGCAGGTCTTCCTGGGTGCTCTTTCTGGCCTTTGCCAGCGTGTTCTTCAGAATTTTCAAGAACATGGATCGCGAGGCCGGGGAAGCGGGATCGCCATTCCCTGTCTTTTCCAGCAGTTCACGGATTATTTCTTCCGAACTGGTCAGCCTGAAGGCCGTTGCCGGTTTCCTGATTGTTGTCATCCTGGTCATTGCCCTGCTCCCCTAAATCGCGAGTTCTTGTGGGCTTTCTTTAGTTCATAGATGAATTCAATGGCCTGCAATGGAGTTAATTCGTCCGGGTTCAGTTTTTCAAGCATTTCATCCATCGGGCCGGGCCGGTTTTCTTCCACGGGCGGTTTCTGGCTGAACAGGGGAAGGTCGTCCAGCAGTTTCATGCCGGCTCCTCCCTCCTGGTTTTCCAGCATGCTCAGAATCTGGCGGGCCCTTGCCAGAACAGCTTCGGGCAGCCCTGCCAGTCGGGCCACCTGGATGCCATAGGATCGGTCGGCCGCCCCTGGTGCGACCTCGTGCAGGAACACGACTTTTCCCTGCCATTCCCGGGCCTTCATGGTGTGGTTGGATACCCTTGGCAAAATTGATGGCAATGAGGTCAGTTCATGGAAATGGGTGGCGAACAGGGCCCGGCAGCCATTGCTCTGGTGCAGGGCTTCGGCGGTGGCCCAGGCGATGGAAAGCCCGTCAAAGGTTGCGGTGCCGCGGCCGATTTCATCCAGTATGACCAGGGAGCGCCTGGTGGCCCTGTTCAATATGGCCGCGGTTTCGACCATCTCGACCATGAAGGTGGAACGGCCCCTGGCAATGTCGTCGGAAGCGCCAACCCGGGAGAACAGGCGATCGATCAGGCCGATATTTGCACTCCTGGCCGGAACGAAGGATCCGATCTGGGCCAGGATGGCAATCAGGGCATTCTGGCGCAGAAAGGTGGATTTCCCCCCCATGTTCGGGCCGGTTACCAGCCATAGCTGTCCCCCGCTTTCCCTGCCCTCTTCAATTCCGCTCAGGTCGCAGTCATTGGTTACAAAATCCCGTCCCTCAAGGGCCAGGGTCTGTTCGACCACCGGGTGGCGCCCGTCTTTGATCTGGAATTTCAGGGAATCATCGATTGTCGGACGGCAATAGGAGTTTTCCACCGCAAGGGTTGCGAGTCCGAAACTCAGATCGATACGGGCCAGGGCATCGGCACAGGCGCGCAGGTTTTCGGCCCTTGCAGTTATCCCTGTCACCAGCTTTTCGAATATGGCCAGCTCTATTTCCAGGGCCTTTTGCTGGGCACTGGCAATCTGTTCCTGCAACTGGCCCAGTTCCCTGGTGGTAAAGCGCATGGCATTGGCCAGGGTCTGGCGGTGTATGAATTCGCCCTCAAGGGGAGGAGAAAGCAGTTTTGGGCCATGGGCCGCCGGAACCTCGACAAAGAACCCAAGCACGTTGTTGTGTTTTATTTTCAGGGATCTGATGTCGCAATGCTGGGCGAGCCGGGCCTGCAGTTGGCCTATTATGGTGCGGCTTTCAGTGGCCAGTTGGCGTTGCCGGTCCAGTTCTTCGTGGCAGTTTTCAGCCACGAATCCGCCGTCCCGTGCCAATATGGGCGGGGTTCTTACCAGGGTTCGTTCAATTTCTCTGGCCAGTTCTTCGGGCAGTTCCTCAAGTGTCCGTGCCAGTTCGGCAAGGCCTGCGGGCAGTTCTTCCTGTTCCCTCAGGCAGTACAATACCTTTTGGGCTCCCTTGATTGCCAGCCCTGTCTGCAGCAGGTCGCGGGGGCCGCCCCGCCCCAGGCACAGCCTGGTCAGGGGGCGGGTCAGGTCGGGCATGGCGCCAAGGCTTTCGCGCAGTTGCTGGCGGAACATCGTGTTTTCCACCAGCGCTTCTACCATGTCCAGGCGTTTTTTTATTCCGTTCCTGTCGGCAAGGGGAGCCGCGAGCCTGCGGGCCAGCAGCCGGGATCCGGCCCCGGTCAGGGTCTTGTCGATGGCGTGGCGCAACGAGCCCCTGGTCTCGCCGCGATTGGTTGACAATATTTCCAGCGATGACCAGGTGGCCAGGTCTATCTGCATGCGCCCGTCAAGGGGGGCAATGGCCGGGGGGCGCAGGGCAAGACCGGCAGATTTCTGGGTTGTCTTCACGTAGGAGAGCAGGGCCGAAAGGGCCGAGCGGGCGGTGCGGGTAAATTCGAGCGGATCGATGGAATCGAAAGCTTCTTCAAGGGTCTTTGCTCCCTTGTCGCTGTCGAAGTCCTCGGGGGGCAAAACTGCCTTGTGCCTTATCAGGTCTTCTGGAAACAGGGAGTTTTCCCTTATGTGTTCAAGGGTTTTTTCGCTCAGGATCAATTCCGCCAGTTCAAGCCTTCCCAGTTCGTCTTCCAGCCGTTCCGCATCCATGTCGGCAACGAAGGTTTCCCCGGTTGAAATATCGGTCCATGCCAGGGCAAAGTCGGTTTCCCCGTGGGCGATCATGGCCAGGGACCCCAGGTAATTGTTTTCGGAATTTGCCAGCAGGTCGTCTTCGGTGATGGTTCCCGGGGTTACCAGTCGCACCACGTCACGCCGGACCACGGCCTTTGAGCCCCGTTTTTTTGCTTCGCAGGGCTGTTCCATCTGTTCGCAGATTGCCACCCGGTGGCCAAGGGAGATCAGCTTGCGCAAATATTCCTTGTGGGATCTTACCGGAACTCCGCACATGGGAATTTCCTCTCCCATGTGGGTGCCGCGGGTGGTCAGCGCTATGCCAAGGGCACCGGAGGCAATTTCCGCATCCCTGAAGAACAGTTCGTAAAAATCCCCCATGCGGTAGAATAACAGGAACCCCGGGTTTACGGCCTTTATTTCGAAAAACTGGGCCATCATGGGAGTAGCAGAAGGGGTTTTGCTCTTCTTTCCGCCCGATTTGCCCGCAGGCCTGCCGGCAGACTTGTTCAGGGGTTTTTCCGGTCCCGCTGGTTCCTTGGAAGATTTGTCTGAGGCTTGGTCCATAGGCGGTGGTTTTGCTCATTGAAAGGGGAAAGGCTAAAGCCTAGGACAGTTGGGCCCTCTTGCCAACAGGAAGACTTGGATCATGGACCCGAAATATTATGCGGGCTTTAATCCTGTTCCTCAACTTCCCTTTTCGCCGCATCAATCACATTTTGAATGGCTTGTATGCCCAGCCTGTTGATATGTTTGCCGCCAAGATGAATATCAATTCGCATGGCAATTTCATCTGCATCAGCTTCCGCAAAATCCCGCAGCCTCTTCATGCCAATCGCTTCGTAATACAGAAGCATTTTTTCCCCGTTTGAAAAAACATTCAATATCTTTTGCCGTTCACTCGCGTCCATGGTTCCTGCCTTTTCGTCCATGCCAAAGATAATGGCAAAACAGCTCCAAAACAATTCGGGAACCACCAAATGGCAAGAGTGCCATGATGGCTTGCAATCGCAACGGGGTGCAGGGGAAGTGTATGAAGGGAAACGGATGAAGGCCCGGAATCCTGAAACTTTATGGTCTTTATTGCACTGAATTCAAAACAGCCCGGCGCCCAATGACCCCAGCAGAATGGCATGCATGATAACAATGACCATGGTGGATTTCTGAAACTGGGGCTTGTTGCGCTTGTGGCTGTACATCTGCTGGGCCAGCAGTCCCCCTATTATGCCGCCGCAAAAATCGATGCTGTGCAGCTTGATTTCGCTGATGCGCCAGATGCCGACCCGGGCCGCCTTCTTGTCCCAGGAATAGGCAATGATCGCCAGGGCTCCCATGGAGACGTAAAGGGAGGCCAGCCCCAGGGGAATCCTTTCAAGGGCCAGCCCCAGCTGTAACAGGATCAGCAGCAGGGCTGCCGTGGCCAGGTGGGGAGAAAGGGAGGCCTTTATTCCCGTGGCCGGTCCCAGCACATCCACACTGACGGCGGACGGTCGGCCGTTCCTGCCGGCGACTATTTCGAGCTCCAGCTGGTCGCCGGTCCGTGGGCGGGGCATGTGGGGGTTCAGGGATTTTATGTGAACGAACACACGCTCACTTCCCCCGTGCAGGCGTGCAAAGCCGAAACCGCGCCGGTCGTTCCAGTCCACCAATTGTGCCTGTGTTCTTGACATTTTCCCTGCCTGCAGACCCGCCTATCGGGATTTTGCTGTCAAATACCGTTTTGGTCCGATTATGTCAGCCGCCAGTTAACAAGCCCTGACCAATTTTCAAGAATCGATCAGAATTCATCAGCCCCCATGACCGTTCATGAAATGGGGCATTCCGCCATGTCTTGTTCCATGTCATGTATTGTTACATGTCATGTCTTGCCCCATGTTTGTCTCCGCGCACGGGGACGGGCAGCAAAACCGGTCAGGCCATGTAAATCGGGTTATGTAAATCGGGTTATGGAAATCAGGCCATGCGAATCGGGTGATGGAAATCAGGTTATGGAAATGTTGAGCCTGTAACTCAAGGC
>WFPQ01000176.1 GCA_015487515.1 Hyphomicrobiales bacterium
CAACCCCCAAGAGCCGCAACCCCCAGGAGCCACAACACCCAAGAGCCGCAACCCAGCAGGCCATCATCCGGCCATTGCCAGCCATTCCACGCCGGGCATCCCCTGAGAGGCCAGCGGCAAAACTATTCCAGCACCCCCGGCCAGTTGGCATCGGCCTTTGCAATATTGGCCTCCATGTCCCGCCGCCAGGTATCCCTGACCCCAAGGGAAAAGTTGAGATAAAGCTTTCCCTCAAATATGGTCCAGGCCTCAGGAACCGTGCTCGCAGTATATCCCCGGCTTACCGCATAGGCACAATAGCCCCCGTATTGGGGAGCATAATCTTCAGGGCCGGCCATGAACAGATCCCGGTTTTCCGCCGATGAAAACTGCCAGGTCACCCGCTTCCACCGGGCAGTGAATTCGGGCGATCCCTTGACGGGAGCCCCCTCCCTGAAATAGGCGACCGGATCATAACCGTTTATCGCCAGCCCGTCAGAATTCACGTAAACTTCAAGTTTCTGGGCCAGCACCGCCCCGGGCAGCAGAAGGCCCCCGGCAAGGGCCGCCCCGGCCAGGCCTGCACCACCCATCAGCAAGGTTCTTCGATTTGGCACTTCATCATCCCCCGTTCATTCCAGATCGTGCGGCAAGCTTATCGCCATGCGCATGAATAACGGAATCACGGATTTTCACTTGGATGTGATGCCCGGTTCATCAAAAGCCACCCCCCCGCAACCCGAAAAACGACATGTAACGTAACGCTAAACCTGAAAGAGACACCGGCGGGTGACCTTGCAAATCAAGCAGACCCTAATCCCAGATCCGCCGACCCCAGGTCCACTACCCCCAGGTCCACTGCCCCAAGTCCACTACCCCCAGGTCCGCCGGTTTTCCGCCCCCGGTCCTGCAGAGACCACCGGGCATCGCCAGTTCAGGCCCCCAGCATCTCCTTGACCATCCTTGAGGCTTTTCCAAAATCAATCTGCCCCGGATATTTTGCCTTTAACACCGCGACCACCTTGCCCATGTCCCGAAGCGAGCCGGCCCCGGTTTCCTCGATGGCCTCCCTTATGGCCGCAAGCACCGCTTCCTCATCCATGGGCTGGGGCAGGAATTCATCTATTATGGCTATTTCGGCCTGCTCGGTTTCAGCCAGTTCCCTGCGGCCTGCCTCCAGGTAGATCTTTGCCGACTCTTCACGCTGCCTGATCATCTTTTGCAGCAATGCCATGATATCGGCATCGGAAATCTGGTCCCGTCCCTGGCCCCTTGCATCGATATCCCGGTCCTTGACCGCCGCAAGTATCAGTCTGAGGGTTCCGGCACGCAACTTGTCCCTGGAACGCAGCGCCTGCCTGAGACTGTCTTCAATCCTGTCCCGCATCTGCTCTCTTTTGCTGTTCTTAAATCATTCCGGGCTGCCGGAGTCTTACCCCAACTTGCCCGTCAATGCCAACAATCAATAATCAAAACCTATAACACCATGTAATAAAACAACAAATTCTAGGCGGCCATCATATTGACCTGCCATGGGTCTTACCCTATTGTGCGCGCGATTTCACCTTTGATTTTCCCTTGGGAGAGTGCCCGTGACCGGCTGGCAGCAAACCATCGCGACCGCAAAACTGTTACTGAAAGACGGCACCGAACTTGACGGCATCGGTATCGGGGCCACGGGCAGTGCCACCGGCGAGGTCTGTTTCAACACCGCCATGACCGGCTACCAGGAAATTCTCACGGACCCCTCCTATACCGGGCAGATCATAACTTTCACCTTTCCCCATATCGGAAATGTGGGCACCAACCCCCAGGACAGTGAAACCGTCAACAGGGCGGCCAGCTCCGGAGTTCGGGGCTGCATCCTGCGTGCAGACATCACCTCCCCTTCCAACTATCGCTCCACCGGGTCCCTTGACGCCTGGCTCAAGGCCCGCGGCATCATTGCCATGACCGGCATAGATACCCGCGCCCTTACCTCCCACATTCGCGAAAACGGCATGGCGGATGGCATAATCTGTCACCAGCCCGATGGCAGGTTCGACATCAAGGATCTTGAAAGGCAGTTGAATGATTTTCCGGGTCTGGTCGGCATGGATCTGGCAAAACAGGTCTCCACCACCCAGTCCTATCAATGGGACGAAGGCCTGTGGGAATGGAAAGGCGGTTTTGAAAATGTCACCGACCCCCGCTTTCACGTGGTTGCCATTGATTTTGGAGCAAAGACCAACATCCTTCGCTCCCTTGCATCAAGGGGAGCCCGCATAAGCGTGGTCAGCGCCGCCACCGGGGCCGAAGAAATTCTTGCCATGAAGCCCGATGGAATTTTTCTGTCCAATGGACCGGGGGACCCGGCAGCAACGGCCGAATATGCGGTTCCGGTCATCAGGAAACTGCTGGACAGCGGCCTGCCCATGTTCGGCATCTGCCTCGGCCACCAGTTGCTGGCCCTGGCCCTTGGGGCAAGGACCACCAAGATGCACCAGGGGCACCACGGGGCCAATCACCCGGTACAGGACCTGACAACTTCCAGGGTGGAAATCACTTCCATGAACCACGGTTTTGCCGTGGATGCAGACAGCCTGCCCGAAGGGGTCAGGCAAACCCATGTCTCCCTGTTCGATGATTCAAATGCCGGGCTTGACGTTGAGAACAAACCGGTATTTTCGGTGCAATACCACCCTGAGGCCTCCCCCGGCCCCCATGATTCCCATTATCTCTTTACCCGTTTCTTCAACCTGATACGAAAGCAAAAGGGCATGGAGCAGGTTCCCGAATCCGGTTTCAGGATCAGCGCATAGGGCTGCTGGCCCTGCAAACAGTGTCATGCCCCCGCAAACAAGGCGCAGGCATGCACAACACGAACAGTTCAACGGGCCAGGAAAAACCCGCTGATAGGAATCTGGCATTTGCTGAACCGGCATCTGCTGGAAGAAAACGGCCACAGGCATTACCCTCCCGGGAAAATGCAACCCTTGAGGGGAAGTCGGTCGCTGCCCACTTGTCCCGCAAGCACCCCACTTGACAAGACCCGTTCCCTGACCAGTGCTCCGGTAATGGGGCTGGCGTTTCGGGGCGCGGGAATATTGCAGCACCGGGATGCCGTACCATCAGAAATACTTCCTGCCGGGCACACGGATTTTTTACCACCGGACCTTCAAAAAAACACCATAAACACCCTAAAAGGGATTCCCTTTAAAAACCCTCTCGCAAATAGCGGAAAATTTTGATGAAGAACCAGCCCCAGGCCTATTCGAAAACCCAGATCTACCTCCACTGGATAGTTGTCGCCCTGATCACGTTTCAATATATGCTGCACGGGGAAATTTCAGTTCTGTTCCAGGCCAGGATGCAGGGATTCGTTCCGGACGTACCCACCGCCAGCCCCCATGCCATCGTCGGCACCATCATCATTGTCCTGGTTTTGTGGCGCCTGTGGCTGCGCTTCACCCACGGGGTGCCCGCAATTCCCAAAAGCGAAAAGATGCTGGCCAAGCTGGGCTCAAGGGCCATGCATATTGCAATTTACGTCCTTTTGATTACCAATGCGCTTTTCGGTCTTGGCGCCTGGCTCTTCGGCCTGCAGTTTTCCTCTCTGCTTCACATAATTTCCGCCTATGCCCTGCTAACACTGATCTACCTGCACGTGTTCGCCGGCCTGTTTCATCATTTCGTGCTCAAGAACAATGTAATGAAACGGATTGTCGGCAAGGCCTGACGGCAAAGGCCCTGCTCTTAAGGCAAGAGCCCTGCCCCTGACTGACAAGAACCCTGCCCCTGACTGACAAGAACCCTCCGGGGAAGATGCGCCGGGAAATACCCCAAATTATGCAACGGGAATATCCTGATGTTCCCGGCCGTTTCAGAAGCGGACAAACCAGAATTCATACTTTCTGCCCTGCGAAAAATCCGGCCAGGGCATTTCCCGTCCGGATTTCCCCGACAGGCCAGAACCGCTTTCACGGCTACCCGAGCCGGGCCGATTTTACTTGCGCGATACTTACCTGATACTTTTGTCACTTGTTGCCCCGATACCACATTTTTGCAAAAAAGCCCCAAATACTGAAAAAATCACCCTCCAGCAGCAGAATTCTTGCCTTTTATCATTGCCTAACCACTGCTTTTGCGTTCATTATCAGGCTGTTTTCCTGCCGCTTTTGGCAGATTCTGACCAGTGCACCTGGTGTAAGGGTTGGCCCGGAAATTTCCCGGAGTACCAGGATGATCGGGGACAGCCATGGGGCAAGCCGGCGGTTTTTTGGCCGGAACCGGAATACTGATCAAAACGATCGGTACCGGGACATTTGCTGGTTATGACCGGAGGTGGGGCACCGGTCAGGAGCGCGACTGCTGGTCGTCTCCGCTTTGTTCGGCTCAATTGGTGGCCGGATTGCCTGTCATCCTGGCAATTTGATCACCCTGCAAGCTGAACTCATGAGCAGATGCAAGTGACCTGTACCAGAGGTGCACCGGGGGATACGGATCTGACAATGGTCAGGGAAAATCACTAAGGTACGTAAAGATATCAAGGTATGTAAAGACATCGTGACTTCTTGAATTCAGCTGAATTTGACTGGGTCTTTAAAAGGATCCAACTAGCAAACAGGACAAGAACATGAAAAAACTTTATCTGAGCGCTTTTGCCGCCGCACTGCTTACCGGTCCGGCCCTTGCCCATACTCCACCACCACCTCCTCCGGCCCCTACCATAGAGGTGGCACCCACCTATTCCAGCCCGGCTTTTGACTGGGATGGATTTTACATGGGGCTGGGCATAACCGGGCTGGCCCTGAACAGTGGCACCAATGTCGGCTTTGCCGATCTCATTGCCGGTGTAAACATGACATCGGGAAATCTCCTTTTCGGTCTTGAAGGCTGGATAGGTGGCTGGTCCTCGACTGCACCGAGCACCGGCTGGGGAGGCGGGGCAGAAGCCCGTCTTGGCTACCTGGTCAGTCCTGAAGCGTTGCTTTACATGTCCGGTGGCGGATATGTCGTTTCCACTGGCGGACAGATCGCAACCGTGGGAGCAGGGGCCGAGTTCGCCCTGACCAGGGACATGAGCCTGGACCTTGAATACAAGTACTGGTGGAGTGTTCCAACCACCGGAAATTCCATCGGGGCCTCCCTGAACTGGGGCTTTTGACCCGGGACCGAAAGCTTTGTGCAACACCAATCTCAAAGCCCCGCCACCGCGGGGCTTTTTCCTTTTTCACGGTTTTTCGCTCTCGGCAATCCCCCCCGGCATGTGGCATTTTATTCCAATGAATTCAAAAAATCTTTTTATGGAAATTTGTCTTGTCTTGGGCTAAACACCGCCCAACCCAAAAAAACCAACCATCCGCCAAGCCCCCGCCACAGGCATGGGCCGGGCCATCCTGACGCGAGCCATCAATGCCAAAACGCAATGACATAAACTCCATCCTGATCATTGGCGCCGGTCCGATAATAATCGGCCAGGCCTGTGAATTCGACTATTCCGGCACCCAGGCCTGCAAGGCCCTGAAAGAAGAAGGCTATCGCATAATCCTGGTCAATTCCAATCCGGCCACCATAATGACCGACCCGGAAATGGCCGACGCCACCTACATGGAGCCGATAACCCCGGAAATAGTCGCCCGGATCATCGAGAAGGAGCGCGCACAGCACCCGGACGAAAAGATGGCCCTTTTACCCACCATGGGCGGCCAGACGGCCCTTAACTGTGCCCTTTCCCTGCAAAAGATGGGGGTGCTTGAGAAATTCGGCGTGGAAATGATCGGGGCGGATGCCAGGGCCATCGACAAGGCCGAGGATCGCGAGCTTTTTCGCAGCGCCATGGACAGGATCGGCCTTGAAACCCCCAGGTCCATGCTGGCCCACAACATGGCCGAGGCCCTGGAGGCCCTGGACAGGATCGGGCTTCCGGCCATCATCCGCCCTTCTTTCACCATGGGCGGCACCGGCGGCGGCATCGCCTATAACCGGGACGAATATATCGGCATCATCGAAGGAGGTCTGGACGCTTCCCCGACCACCGAGGTCCTGATCGAGGAATCGGTGCTGGGCTGGAAAGAATATGAAATGGAAGTGGTGCGCGACAAAAACGACAATTGCATCATTGTCTGCGCCATCGAGAACATCGATCCGATGGGAGTGCACACCGGGGATTCCATAACCGTTGCCCCCGCCCTTACCCTGACCGACAAGGAATACCAGATAATGCGCAATGCCTCCCTTGCGGTATTGCGTGAGATCGGCATAGAGACCGGCGGCTCCAACGTGCAGTTTGCCGTAAACCCGGCTGATGGCCGCCTCATAGTCATCGAGATGAACCCCCGGGTCTCCCGTTCCTCGGCCCTTGCCTCCAAGGCCACCGGTTTTCCCATTGCCAAGGTGGCAGCCAGGCTGGCCGTCGGCTATACCCTTGACGAACTGGACAATGACATAACCCTTGGCGCCACCCCGGCCAGCTTCGAACCTTCCATAGACTACGTTGTCACCAAGATTCCCCGCTTTGCCTTTGAAAAGTTTCCCGGCGCCGACAATCGCCTGACCACCGCCATGAAATCGGTTGGCGAGGCCATGGCCATCGGGCGCAATATCTGCGAGAGCCTGCAAAAGGCCCTGCGCTCCCTTGAAACCGGCCTGACCGGCTTCAATGAAATCGGCATACCCGGCATCAGCAACAATTCTTCGAGCGACGAAAGAAAACACGCCATCCGTGCTGCCCTTGCCACCCCCACCCCCGACCGGCTTCTGTATGTGGGCGAAGCCATGCGCCTTGGCATGAGCAACCAGGCCATATTCGAGGCCTGCTCCATCGACCCCTGGTTTCTGGAACGGATCCGTTCCATCATCGACATGGAAGAACAGGTCCGCCGGCACGGCCTGCCAGAAGACATCGAGAATTTCCGCCATCTCAAATCCATGGGTTTTTCCGATGCAAGGCTTGGCGAACTGCTTGGCCTTGACGAGCGGGAAGTCCGCAAGGCCCGGCACCGGCTGGGACTGCGCCCCACCTACAAGCGCATCGACACCTGTGCCGCCGAATTTGCCGCCCCCACCGCCTACATGTATTCCACCTACGAGGCCCCCTTTGATGGCAGCATTGCCAACGAGGCCCGCCCGTCGGACAGGAAAAAGGTGGTCATTCTGGGCGGCGGCCCCAACCGGATCGGCCAGGGCATAGAATTCGACTATTGCTGCTGCCATGCCGCCTTTGCCCTGTCCGGCGTGGAATATGAAACCATAATGGTCAATTGCAACCCGGAAACCGTTTCCACCGATTACGACACCTCCGACCGCCTTTATTTCGAACCCCTTACCGGGGAGGACGTGGTGGAAATACTGGAAATGGAAAAACAGGCCGGCACCCTGCACGGGGTGATCGTACAGTTTGGCGGCCAGACTCCCCTTGGTCTGGCCGGGGCGGTACAAGATGCCGGGGTGCCCATTCTTGGCACCCAGCCCGCCTCCATAGACCTGGCCGAGGACCGAGACCAGTTCTCAAGCCTTTTAAAGAGCCTTGACCTTGTCCAGCCGAAAAACTCCATTGCCAATTCCCTGGCCGAGGCCCGCCAGGTGGCAGGTAAAATCGGCTTTCCCCTGGTTATCCGGCCCTCCTTCGTTCTGGGCGGCCGCGCCATGGCAGTCATTCACAATTCAGAAGCATTCGAGCACTATATAGAAACCACCCTTGGCGAACTGGTCTCCCCCTCCAGCCGGGCCCGCTTTCCCGGCGATGCCATTGCCCAGATCGATGCGCTCCTTGACAGGAATCCGCTGCTTTTCGACAGCTATCTTTCCGGCGCCATAGAAATAGACGTGGACTGCCTCAGCG
>WFPQ01000177.1 GCA_015487515.1 Hyphomicrobiales bacterium
GTGAAGAGCCGGGAAAGGGCACCGGCGACAATAAGGGCGGGGCGGGGGACAACAAAAACAGGTCTGCAAGGGGGCTTGTCTACAGGGTCCGGCAATTTTTTCAGACGAGTATCTTTTCTTCCCTTACCCGCCGGATCATAGTTTTGAACCTGGCGGCCCTGATGACTCTTGTTGCCGGGATTTTATATCTCAACCAGTTGCGCGATGGCCTGATTGATGCCCGGGTGCAGAGCCTCAGGGTGCAGGGTGAAATAATTTCGGCAGCCATTGCCGCTTCCGCGACCGTTGACAGTGATGTAATTTCCGTAAATCCCGACAGGCTGTTGCAATTGCAGCCGGATGCAAATGTTTCTCCCTTGAGCTTTTTTGACCCAAGCCTGGAATTTCCCATAAACCCGGAAAGGATTGCCCCCCTTCTGCGCAACCTTATCACCCCGACCAGGACCCGGGCCCGCATTTATGACAAGAACGGCTTTTTGCTTCTGGATTCCCAGTCTATCTACCTGCCCGGCGAGGTTATACGCCAGCCTCCGCCCCCAAGGGCACCTGCTCCCGTGATAGTGGAAATGTGGGAACGTCTGCTGATGTGGGTTCCGGGGGACGAGTTTCCCGCCTACGTTGAATATTCTCCCAGCGAGGGCAAGAAATATCCTGAAGTAGGTGCTGCCCTGAACGGGGCGCCAACGGATATTGTCCGGGTTGATGGCGATGGCCGCTTGCTGATTTCTGTTGCCATTCCCGTGCAGCGCCAGCGTGCCATTGTCGGGGCTCTTCTGCTTTCCACGGAGCCCGGAGAAATTGATGCCATAATAGCTGCCGAACGACTTGGGGTTTTGCGCCTTTCCCTTGGTGCCCTGATTGTCAGCACCATCCTGTCATTTTTTCTTGCCGGCACCATCGCCGAACCCATGCGCAGGCTTTCCTCTGCCGCCGAGCGGGTGCAAAAGTCCATGAGTGCCAGGGATCAGCTTCCCGATTATACGGACAGGCCCGATGAAATAGGAGATCTTTCCCGTTCGTTCAGGGCCATGACCAGCGCCCTGTTCGAACGTATTGAGGCCATAGAAAAATTTGCAGCAGATGTTGCCCATGAATTAAAGAATCCTCTCACTTCCCTAAGAAGTGCCGTTGAAACCCTGCCATTGGTCAAGAAACAGGAGGACCGGGACCGCCTGGCCGCCATCATTCTGCACGATGTGCAAAGGCTGGACCGCCTGATTTCCGATATTTCCAATGCCTCCAGGCTGGATGCGGAGCTTGCACGCAATATTGCCAGCAGGGTCGATCTGGCAGAAGTCGTCACCGCCATGGTTTCCATGCATGGGGAAACCGCCAGGAAGAAAGATGTAAGGGTGAGTTTTCACAATTTTCACGACGGTCCGGTTTACGTCAATGGTCAGGATTCCCGTCTTGCCCAGGTCGCATCAAACCTCATAGACAATGCGGTTTCCTTTTCTCCGAAGGGTGGCGAGGTAAAGGTTGAGATAAGGGTCAGCAATTCGCAGGTTCTTCTCAGCGTCAGCGATCAGGGACGGGGTATAAAGGGGGATGCGGAAGAGATTTTCAGACGTTTTTACACGGATCGGCCCGAGGGCGAGAGTTTTGGCAATCATTCCGGCCTTGGTCTGTCCATTTCCCGACAGATAGTCGAGGCCCACGGGGGAACGATTACCGCCTCCAACAACATATCGGGAGATGATGGCAATAATGCAGGGGCCAGGTTTGTCGTATCGCTTCCCCTTGCCGTAAAATGACCTGAAGCCGGATTTCGCAGCGGGGTTGCCCCATGGAAAAAAAAGCAGGAAAAAACATCCATGCCAGTGGCCTGTTATATGGAGATATCGGCATTCTGATCCGTGGTGCCTCCGGTTCCGGCAAGTCCTTGCTGACCCTATCCCTCCTGGAATTTGCATCTATTTCTGGCCGTTCTGCAATTCTGATCGGTGATGACAGGCTGGATGTTTTTGTAAGGCAGGATCGCCTGATTATGGGCGTGCCAGCGTCCCTTGCCGGAAAGGTGGAGTTGGCCGGCCGGGGCATAATCGAGCGTCCCTACCGGGAATCGGCCCCGGTATCACTGCTGGTTGACCTGGTCGAGAAATTTGAGCGCATGCCCGATGCCGGGTGTTTCAAGGGAAGTCTGATGGGAATAAGAATTGCTTCCTGCCCCGTGCCCAGCCTTGATTTTGTTAGCCAGCAACACCAGTTGATGCTGGTACTGGAAGCCGTAAGAGCCCTGGAAAGCCGGGCCCTTTCAGATGGATCTTGCTAGTGGTTTCAGCCCTTGTTGTGGATCCTGCGGCATGGGGCCTGTCCTGGCCCAGGCCTGCTTCAGCCCTTGTTGTGCCGCCAGCCCAGGATACGTTCCGCCTTTCCTGAATTGAAAAAGCTGCAATTGCCCTCGAACCTGCCTTTTACGGGCACTTCAGGGAAGAATCTTGCTGCCAGTTCGCGGCTTGGCACGTCGACCGTTGTGTCCGGGGCAACGATATAAAATACCTCGTGTCCCCTGTAATCGGCCTCGATGCTAAGCAGGCAGGCTTCGGCTGCCGCATCAGACAGGGTATAGGCCCACAATTGCCTGCGTCCGGCCTTGTTTTCTTCCCTGAAAATTTGGGCGGCCTCGCTTTTTTGTTCGGCCACGAAATGAAACCGCATGCTGGCTATGGTCAGGTCCTCATGGCGGCGGGCAAAACTGTCTGCCTGCTGTTCGCTTATCCATTTTGACAGGCTGTAAGGGTCTTCACAGTAATTGGCGTGGTTTTCGTCTATGGGAAAGTAGTCAAACCTTGCCTTGCGGCTGAAGGCAAAACCTATGGCATTGACGCTTGAGGCCAGGCATATGCGCTTTATGCCCTGGGCAACGGCGGCACGAAGGGCGTTGTAATTGCCTGTCACATTATTGTTGTGCACCACGTGATCCGGGTCATTGAAAGGTGCAGGGATTGCCGCCATGTGCAACAGTGCTTCGCACCCTTTGAAAGAATTTTTCAACTGCTCGTAATCGCACATGTCGGCCTTGACAAACCGGACATTTTCATCACTGGTTTCGTCATTGGGCAAAACACGGTCTATGCTTACCACCTGATGTCCCCTGGCAATTGCTGCTCTGGCGATTGTTTTTCCCAGCTTTCCGCTGCCTCCGGTCAAAGCGATTTTCATTTCTATCTCTATTCTTTTTGGTTTTGCCGTTGTCCTGACTGTCAGGTTGCAATGCCAAGTTGCAATGCCAGTTTCATTGAACGGGCCCACTCGTCATGGGGGCTTGCTAATGGTTTTTTCTTATCCTGCTAACTACCCGCCAGACCGCGATTATCACCAGCGGTGTTGCAATCCCGGTCAGCAGTGGTTTTTCCAGGCCCATGTTTTTCGCAAATGGCCCAAGCCCGTATATGACCAGGTTTATGGCATAATAGCTTATTGCCACCACCGAAAGCCCTTCCACCGTGCGTTGCAGGCGCAGTTGCAGGTCTGCCCGCCGGTTCATGCTTTTGAGCAGGGACTGGTTTTGCGCCGAGCGATCCACTTCGACCCTGGTTCGCAACAGGTCTGCGGCCCGCTTTACCCTTTCGGCCATGGCCACCAGGTGGGTTTCGGTGGATTTTATGGTACGCATGGCCGGGTCATACCGGCGCATCATGAATTCGGAGAATGTCTGGCGTCCCAGGAATCTTTCTTCCCGCAGTACCTGCACCCGCTGTTCGACTATGGCGCTGTAGGCTCCCGTGGCGCTGAAGCGGAAACTGGCCTGGGCCATCAGGTCTTCAAGTTCGGCCGAAATAGACAGGATTTCTCCAAGGGTGTCTTCTTCTCCTCTTTTGGCATCCTGCATGGCGCTTACAAGCTCTGATACCCTGGTATCGATCCGGGCCAGCTGCCTTGAAAGGTTGCGGGCCCGTGGCAGGGACAGCATCGACATGGTCTTGTATATTTCAATCTCGGTCAGGCGTTGCAATATGCGCCCGATGCGCTGTTCGCCGGTTCCCGGTTTCACGAATATGGCAAAGCGCAGGTGTCCTGCCTCATCTATGCGGTAATCCCCCGATATTATTGCCGCCTTGTCAAGTACATAGGAAACGGCAATGCTTTCTGGCTCGAAGCATTCGATCAGTTGCGATTGGATATCTTCCGTTTTCTGGGGCATCATTTCAACCTGCAACAGGGCCGATGTCATCCTGGTTCCGGGAGTTTTTTCCAGCCATTCGGCCGGAAAGGCTTCGAACGTCCTTGGGTCGAATCTTTTTTTGGGAAGTCCCTTCATGAAGAGGGTGTAGGTGACGAACTCCGTGTGCATTTCCCATTTCAGCTTGTGCTGACCCAGTTGTCCCGAATAATGGGTGGCATCGGGTTTCGGGTGGTCAGCCCCGAACCTGTCCAGCAGATCCAGCAGATGGGCCCGGTCCAGTTCCCGGTCCCTGTTTACCGCATCAAGGGGTTGCTTGATGGCCAGGAACACCGCATGGCACGGGGCCGAAATGGCTGGAAACGGGCGCGCGTGCAACTCGTTGGCCAGCCGGTAGCGCAGCGGATGGTCTTTGATCATGCTGAAATATCCATGCCTTGGTGTCATGTAAAATCATATGGGTATTTTTTGTCCTGTAAATCAAAACCTGACCTGCACCCTGCACCGCACTGCTTCTTGTCCCGAATGAAACCTTGTTCTCAAGGTTCAATGAGCTGTTGTGCCGATTGCCGGCAGGGGATAAAAGACTTCAATGCGCGTCTTTTGCCCATGCCGTGCGATATCTTAAACACCGATTGTGAATTAGGCCATGGATTTTTCCGGATACGGGCCCGCAGGACCCGGTTCGCCCAGGATTGTGATAACGGGGGCTTCCGGTTTTGTCGGCCGTCAGATAATTCCCCTGCTTTTGGATGCGGGGGCTGAGCTTCTGCTGGTCGGGCGTGACCTGCAAAGGCTTGAAATTCTGTTCCCCGCCACAGGCAGAACCGGATATGAAAATCTGGCAAGAGATGGAGCCGGTTATGACATGCTGGTTCACCTGGCAGTCATGAACAATGACCAAAAGGGAGAATTGTCCGATTTCAGGGCAGCCAACGTGATCCTGTTGCGCAAGGTCGTGGATTCTGCCCTTGAGGCGGGAATCCCTGCCTTTGTAAACATGGCCAGCCTGCATGCAGACGGTCGCCATCGTTTTGACAACTATTCCCGGACCAAGGCCGAAGCGGAGGAGTTCTTGTCGGGCGTCAGGGGCATCAGGGTGATAAATCTGCGCCTGCCCGCGGTTCATGGCACCAGCCTTGCCGGCAGGCTGGCCATGATCAATTCTTTTCCATCCTCTGTCAGGCCCGTGGTTTTCTCCCTGCTTGCAGCCATGAAGCCAACGGTAGAGGCAGGGCATGTGGCCGGCGCCATACTTGCCTGCCTGGACGATTCCTTTCCCGGTGAAATGATAATTTCCGATCGCCAGATGAAAAATGGCATCTATGGATTTTTCCAAAGGAGCATTGATCTTGGTTTTTGCCTTGCCGTCATTTTCCTGTTCTGGTGGTTGTTTGCGATAGTCTGGCTTGCCATCCGCTTTTCTTCCGATGGGGGCGCAATCTTCAGTCAGCAGCGGGTGGGCAAAAACGGAAAGATTTTTGAATGTTACAAGTTCCGCACCATGTACAAGGGAACCAGGCAGGCGGCCACCCACGAGATTGATGTGGGTGCCGTAACGCCGGTTGGCAGGTTCTTGCGCCGCACTAAACTGGATGAATTGCCCCAGGTGATCAATATTCTTAGAAATGAAATGAGTCTTGTCGGACCCCGCCCCTGCCTGCCATCTCAGAAGCAGCTGATTAAAGAGCGCAGGAAACTCGGGGTGCTGGATGTCAATTGCGGCATAACCGGCCTGTCCCAGATCAGGGGGATTGACATGAGTGATGCCAGGCTCCTTGCGCGCATGGATGCCAGATATGTTGCCCTTCGCACGATTCCGCTTGATCTGAAGATTATCCTTTCCACGGTTGCCGGAGGCGGGCAGGGAGACCGGGTCGGTGGATAGGGTTATGCAGTTGATCCGGGAGCAGGTGATGTTGGGTATGGAGGAGGCAAGCCTGCAATTTTCAAGTCCGGGGTCATCAAGCCTGGCAGCAGCAATTCGGGGGATGGCAATTTCAGGGCTTATCTGGCAGGAGATGGATCTGAACGAGACGGCAGGGAAATTTGAACTGTAATGAGCGGGTCCGGCGCATCATCGAAAAAGACCAGGGTCATGTTTGTCATAACACAGGACTGGTTCTTTTTGTCCCATTTCAGGCACCTTGCAGACATGGTCAATTCCGATCCGGACCTTGAGGGAGAAATAATCACGACAGTTGGTGCAGATGGCCCGGGACTTGAAGCCCTGGGCCTTGAGGTTCACGATGTCGATTTCAGGCGTTCTTCCTTCAGCCTGCTTTCATCGGCAGGAATATGCCTGAAGATAGCTTCTGTTTTGCGCCGCCGGCGCCCGGACATAGTGCATTTCATAGCCCTCAAACCCATTTTTACCGGCGGGTTTGCATCCCTGCTGTCTCCGGGAGCGGCCAGGGTGTTTCATGTGACCGGAATGGGTTACATGGCAGATGGCAAGGGTCTTCTTGCCGGCTTGCGCCGAAATGTTTTTTTTCGGCTTCTGGCCTTTTTGTTCAGACGTCCGGGGGGCTGGCTTCTGGTTGAAAATCCCGATGATCTGGAATTTCTGGGCCGGTACGGTGTTTCGCCCCGGAACCGGGTCGGCATGCTGGGCGGGGCCGGGGTCGATCCCGACCATTATCATGCCATGCCCGAACTTTCTCCCCCCCCGGTGGCCGCCTTTGTGGGAAGGATGATCTGGTCAAAGGGGGTTGATGTCCTGGTTGCCGCCGGCGATCTCCTGCATCAGCGTTCGGTTGCGCTGGATATCGAACTTTACGGGGAGCCTGACCTGGCCAACCCCAACGCCATTACCCTTCAAACCATTGAAGAATGGAACATGAAATCAAACCTGAACTGGCATGGTTCCGTTGACGATGTACGCCGGGTCTGGCGCCAGTGTGATATCTGCGTGGTGCCGACCCGCACCCGCGAAGGCATGCCCCGGGCAATGCTCGAGGCCGCATCCTGTGCAAGGGCCCTGATTGTTGCCGATGTGCCCGGGTGCCGTCATTTTGTCCGCCATGGAACAGAAGGGCTGGTTGTTCCCCCCAATGATCCCGTTGCCCTGGCCGATGCCCTGCAGAAGCTGGCACTGGATCCTGCCTTGCGCCAGAAGATGGGAAGGGCGGCCCGCAGGCGGGTTTTGCAGTTCTATACCCAGGATCATGTCCGCAAGGGGGTCAGCAGCGTTTATGAAAAGCTGATTTCCCCGCCATGACCGGCAGGCAATTATCCGTCCGCAATTATCGGCCCGGGGTGACTGGTTCAGACCCTGCATGCTGCCGTTCCATGCAAGGATTGCCATCACGTGGTGTCACACCATCAGCTATCGCAATTCATGGAATAAGATTGCCGGCCTTCCCCCCCGCTTTGCCTCGCAATGTTGATAGGGATTGCCACTGGCCATGCCATTGCCCTCAAATCAGGAATTTGTCGCTTTCGCCTTCATCCTGTATTTCGTCGATGGCAAGGAAGTCTGCCTTGCTCAATGCCGAAGAAATCGCCACGCCCAGTTGCCTGCTCTTGAAGGGTTTGACCAGAATTTCTTTTATGCCCAGTTCATTGATTCGCCTTATGTTTTCCCGGGTTGCATAGGCGGTGGCAACTATTATGGGAAGATCGGCCGGACACCCGGCCCGTCCGCCCCGTACCAGCCTTGTAAAACCGGCCCCGTTGATGTCCGGCATGTACCAGTCAAGCACCACGAAATCCAGATTATTACCCTGGGCAAGGCTCAGGCCCTCTGTTGCATCCCTCGCGGTCAAGATGGATTTAATGCCAAGTTTCTTCAGGGCATCCGTTGCCAGCGCCAGTGAATATTGATTGTCATCTATTACCAGCGCATTCAATCTTGCAGGAACGATCAAAACTGTGCCTCCCCCCGAGGAAGTCACAGGCATTGCCTGTAACTGAACAGTCAAAATTATGTTCTGAGCCAATAAGGCCATGAAAATTAAAATGTCAATGCATGGAACGGCTTTCAATGAATTATGGCCCGGTATGGCCAAAAGTGTTTTATGAAAAACCGGCCCGTTACGGGTGGTCATGTTTCCTTTGCTTGCCCTGCCTGTTTCATTGGGCTAGGAACAGCGCCAATGCAGGTTCAATGCGGATTGCAGTGCAATCTGCCAGCCATGCTCAGCTTTTCACAGGTATGTTCAGGTTTTTAAAATGGCAAAGAAACAGAAAAAGTTCCGCCCCTCCGCCCGCCTGCCCCGTGGATTTGCCGATCGTCATCCGGCCGATATTCGTGCCATTGATCAC
>WFPQ01000178.1 GCA_015487515.1 Hyphomicrobiales bacterium
CGCCTTGAATCAATGATCACCATGGGCGGCTATTCCCTTCCCTCCCGCACCATTCGCGAAATGATAGTTTCTTCCATCGACGTGGTGGTTCAGGCGGCCCGCCTGCGCGATGGTTCGCGCCGCATCACCCACATTACCGAGATTTTGGGCATGGAAGGGGATGTCATCGTTACCCAGGATATTTTCCTTTACGAGATTCTGGGTGAGGACGAGAATTCCAATATTATCGGCCGCCATCGTTCCACCGGCATCGCCAAGCCCAGGATCGTCGAAAGAGCCCGCTATTTCAACGAGGAGGCAGCCCTCGTCAGAGCTCTGGAATCTGCCAATGCGGAACTGGACCAGACCGGTTAGGAGATGCCTGAATGTCACCCCTTGTGCTTGGAATACTGATTTTTGTCTGCGTAGGCGCCCTTGGCGTGGCGTTCGTTCCGTCGCTGGCCGGTTCCGGGCGTGCCGGGAAACGCATCAAGGCAATGCATGCATCCACCTCGGCAAGGTCTTCGGCAGGCGGTGCTTCCAGGGGCAGGGAAGATCGTCGCCGTGCCGTTCAACAGGCGCTGAACGATCAGCTGAAGAACAATGGCCGCAGGAAAAAACGCGTTCCCCTGCAGATGCGCATATACCAGGCCGGCATGAAAATAGACAAATCCGCATTCATACGAAATTCCTTCATTCTCGGGGGCGTGGTTTTTGTCATTTGCTTTCTTCTTGGTGTTCCCCTGCTGTTTTCTGCCGTTTTCGGGGTTGCCGGGGGTTATCTTTTGCCTCGGTGGTACCTGGGACAGCGAAAGAAGAGGTTCCAGAAAGCGTTTCTGCTGGAATTGCCCAACGCGGTCGAGGCCATTGTGCGGGGTGTCAAGACCGGCCTGCCTCTCAATGATTCCCTGCGCATTGTTGCCAGGGAGGTAAAGGAGCCGGTCCGTTCCGAATTTGCCCACGTTATTGATGCCCAGTCCATGGGCAAGTCCACCGACGAGGCGGTTGCAATGATTTATGATCGTGTGCCGCTTCCCGAAGTCAATTTCTTCGTGGTGGTCATAAGTGTTCAGCAGCAGTCGGGCGGCAATCTTTCCGAGGCCCTGACCAACCTGGCCCGGGTCTTGCGTGATCGCAAGAAGATGCAGGCCAAGGTCAAGGCCATGTCATCGGAGGCAAAGGCCTCGGCAATGATAATAGGATCCCTTCCCTTCATAGTTGCCGCACTGGTCAGTTTTGTCACTCCCGATTACCTGTTGCCGCTGGTTTCGTCACCCATTGGCTATGTCATGCTTGGTATTGCCGCCATCATGATGTCCATTGGCATATTCATCATG
Source organism: Hyphomicrobiales bacterium (assembly GCA_015487515.1). GTDB lineage: Bacteria > Pseudomonadota > Alphaproteobacteria > Rhizobiales > Devosiaceae > DROE01. The sequence goes on from WFPQ01000178.1 coordinate 1,317, forward strand.
AATCGCATGATTCAGTTCGATTATTAGGAGCCGGTCATGGAAATCATCAACATGCTGGCCGATTCTTCGTTTCTGATCGCGGTTTTTGCCGCGATTTCGGCCGCGGCCGTGGTTTTCACCTTCGGGAGCCAGTTTTTTGAGCGCTCCGAGTTAAAGACCCGCATCAAGCGGGTTGCCATAGAGCGCGAACGCATGCGGGCGGAAGAAATGGCGCGCCTGCGCGGGCAGGAGGAAAAATCATCCGAAGTTGCCTCCCTGCGCGGGGAACAGAGCGGCACTCTGGTCATGCGCACCGTGGAAGCCCTTTCTCTGAAGAAGGCGTTTCTTGACGAAAATACCAAGCTCAAGCTCGCCCAGGCCGGATACCGTTCTCCTTCGCATCTGACCACCTATCTGTTCATGCGCTTTGCCTCGCCCATAGTTCTTTTTGTCGGCAGTTTCATATATTTGGGCTTTATAATCATGCCCGAGCGACCCTTGTACATGATTGCGCTTTATTCCATCACCATCGGACTTGCCGGGTCTTATCTGCCTGCCATTCTGCTTAAGAACAAGATAATGAAGCGCAAGCAGTCCATAAAAAAGGCCTGGCCCGACAGCCTGGACCTGATGCTGTTATGCGTTGAATCCGGCATGTCCATAGAACACGCCATACAAAGGGTGGCCGATGAAATTGGCGAGCAGAGCCCGGAGCTTGCAGAAGAGTTGTCCCTTGCCAAGGCCGAACTTTCCTTTCTTGAGAACCGGGCCACGGCTTACGAGAACCTGGCGGCCAGGACCGATCTTGATGGGGTACGCTCCGTTGCCACTGCCCTGATTCAGGCCGACAAGTATGGCACTTCCGTTGGCCAGGCCTTGAGGGTGATGGCCGAAGAGGGGCGCGAGGAGCGCATGATGGCCGCTGAAAAGAAGGCCGCTTCCCTGCCTCCCAAAATGACCGTGCCCCTGATCGTGTTCTTTCTGCCGGTGCTTTTTATCGTGATCATTTCTCCGGCCATCATCAAGGTCATGGAAAATGGCGGCATCGGCTTTTAGGATTCGTCTTCCAGGATCATGACCCCGCAAGCCGGCTTCCTGATGATTTTCAGGCAATTGGCGGCAAGGGATTCATGGGTGCGGAGTTCTCTGGGACCGCAGTTCCAGGGACAGTCGCAGGCGACGGTATTGTCCTGCGGCAGGCGGGCAGGCAAAGGCTTAAACCAGTATGAAACCCTGGAAACCCCGGATGGTGGTTGTGGAAATTATGGCGCCTGAGGATGGCCGAGACAGCTGGAGCATCCTTATCCTGCTTCCCTGATTGCCTCCCAGCGGTTCTGCTGGCTAAGAAGCCCCTGGATATAGGCCATGTTTTCTTCCACCTGATCCGGGGGGAGCACGCTTTGATAAATGCTGCGTGCCTCGTCAAACCGTCCCTGCAGGCCAATGACCAGGGCCAGGTTTTGCCTTATCTGGTTGTTGGCCCCGTTTTTTGTCAGGGCGCGCCGCAAGTGGGTTTCCGCCCTTTGCAGGTCCCCGGTCATGGCATAGGACAGGCCGAGATTTGCCTCCGGGGAAGCTTCGTTCGGGGCCAGAACAATGGCCTGATTGTAAACGGCCCTTGCCTGCTGGTTCTGCCCCATCTGGTCCAGAATGGCACCTTTTACCGAAAGGGCATTCCAGTCCGGATTTTCGGGTCTTATGCTGTTGTTTATTACATTCAGTGCCTGGGCAAACCGTCCGTCCGCCGCCAGGGCCTTGGCATAGGCAATGTCCACAAGCGGGTCATTCTTGTAGGTTGCAAGGGTTACCTCCAGCACGGCCACCGCCTGTTTTGCCTGTCCGGCCGATCTCAGGGCGGCGGCAAAATCTATGGCTGCATACTTGTCCTTGCGGTTGGCCTCAAATCTTGCTGCCAGTTGCTCAAGGCTAAGCTGTTTGTCCATTCTGGCCTGATTCGAATAACCGGCAGTTCCCGGCTGTGCCTGGTTTATGGCACAGGCCGAAAGCACGACGGAAGCAGCCCCGGCCACCACCAGCGCTCTGAGGGCCGGCACAAGGTTCGGTAAAGCCCCCCGGTACGGGTGTGGCAAGGCAAATCGCAAATGTTCGATCCGGCTTTTCATTGACCAATTTCAATAAATCATTAACCCTAACGTAATGTTAAATTTTGCATGCTGCCTGCTGGCGGTTTCCGGTGAAGGCCGGCCGGACCGGTTTTATCTGGCCGGTTCTGCCTTTCCGGTTTCCCGTGCCCATGCAATTTTACAAAGGACCATGCCTTGCCTTTTGATAGTTCCAAAAAGCCTGTTCCCGTAATTTGTCTGTCGCCAAAAGATTGCGGATCCTGTTCCCGTCTTGATCCGTTTCAGGAAAACTGGCTCGCTCAAAACGGTTTTTCCGGCCAGGCCGGCAGGCTTTTGGCATTCCCCGGTGAGGACGGAAGCCTTGCCGGTTATGTTTTTGGCCTTGGGCGGGAAGAACACCGTGACCCCATGCTGCTCGGGTCTGCCTCTGCCCGGTTGCCCGGCGGATCCTACAAGTTACTGGCAAGCCAGGGGAGTGTGGGAGAGCGGAATCATCTTGCCTTCCTGCTGGGATC
>WFPQ01000179.1 GCA_015487515.1 Hyphomicrobiales bacterium
CAAAGGTTTCTTCCGATCCGGCCATGCCTTCGGCCAGGGCTATGCTGGCATCGTTTCCCGACTGGATTATTACCGACCGGATCAGGTTTTCCACCGAGATCTTGGAGTTGAGTTCGGCAAACATGGTAGAACCGCCGGAGCCTGCCCCTCCCTCACGCCAGGCCTTTTCGGAGATGAAAAATTCATCCTCAAGGGAAAATCTGCCCGATTCGAGCTGGCGAAAGACCACGGCCAGGGTCATGAGCTTGGCCATGCTGGCCGGTTCCATTGGTTTGTCGGCGTTCTTTTGGAAAAGAATGGTGCCGGATTCATAATCCATAAGAATGGCAAAACGGGCCTTGGTGGAGAATTCAAGCTGGGCCTGGGCAGTGGCCGAAAAAAACAGCAACCAGACAACAAGCGCCAGCCAGGGCGCTTTGAAAGTCAGAAAAACTTTTTTCACTATTCCCACCAAATCCAGATCTTGGGACCCATGGTCCCGTCAAGCCGGGCCAACTCAATAACACCCTGACCGCCGAGCATAATATGCCGGCCGGGGCAGATACAACGCAATTATATCAGGATTTAACAGTTACGCCACTTCTGGGCAGCAATATGATTAAGGCAGGGCTTTATCGGCAAGAGTTTAATGGCAAGAATTTAGTGGCAAGAGCTTATTGGCAAGAGCTTGTCGGCATGGCTGGTGGCAGAAACCGCTGAAGGCAGGGTGAATGATGATCATCATAGGGAATGGATGGCGGTCCGGCAGCCGGAGGGGGCGAAAATTCAAAGCCCCATCTCCCGGGCAAGGCGTTGTACGTCGTCTTGCAGCACCCCGGCCTTCAGGCGGACCATTTCCAGCCTTATGGCATTGTTTGCGGAACTGTCATAGGTGGCGTTGACCGCCCCGTAAAGGGCGAACCGGCGGGCGAGTTCAAGGGCGAACTGACGGTCGGAATAGGTGCCAAGATAAATGGAGACAGGGGTGGATTGCATGGATGGGCCCGCATCGGCAAGGGCATTCTCCCGGTTGCCGATCTTCTGAACATCTTCGAGCCAGGCGGCAAGTTCGGGGCGGGAACCGGCAAGGGCGGCTGCCGCATTGGCTGCCTCGTGGGCGTTCGAAATCATCAGTTCTCCCTGTTGGGGACCCGCATAGGAGAACAGGCTGACCACGGCGCCAAAAATCCCCCCGTTCTGGCGTGAAATGATGCTGGGAGTACGGCCCTGCTGGCCATTGGCCGGCTGGCCGGACGGGGGGGATGAAGGGGCAATGGCCGGCCTGTTGATGCTGGCCAGCAGATATCTGCTGTCATCGCCTTCAACGGGGGCAGGCCCTATATAGGTAACCCGGACCCGGGCAGTTCCCTGCTTGATGAAGCCCAGGACTTCGGCGGCGCGGCGGGAAAGGTCGATCATGCGATTGTTGGCAAAGGGCCCCCGGTCGTTGACCCTTACGGTTACCGTTCTGCCATTGGCCAGGTTCCTGACCTGGACATAGGAGGGGAGCGGAAGGGTGGGATGGGCAGCCGAGAGGAAATACTGGTCGAAGATTTCTCCGTTTGCCGTAAGCCGGCCCTGAAAGTTGGGGCCATACCAGGAGGCGGTGCCGATCTTGTCGTAATCGGTCTCGACCCTGGGATAATACCATTTTCCGGCCACCTTGTAGGGCTTGCCGACCACGGCCCTGCCGCCGCCGCGTCTTATCTGGCGCGAGGTTGTAACCCGGGGCGAGGCGGCAACGCCGAATTCGGAGACGGAAAACTTGCTCTGATTGTTGATGAACTCCTTGTCGGGCAGACCGAAAAAGCCAAATCCGGGACCGGTGCAGGCTCCCAGAATCAGCGTCATGGCCACGATGGCACCATGGCGCAAAAAACCGGAAACCGGCCGGCGAAGTGCAGGTGATTGCGCGACTGATTCTGGCACTAAACATTTGTCCTGTTCAAACAACTGGTTCATGTTAGCTGATAATGGATGGCAATTGGTGCAAGCTCTGAAAGCATGGTTTAGGGGCGGTTAACGTAGTGTGGGCTATGGTCGGGGGATCTTCGGGCCGTCCGCCGACCGGCCGGAAAGAGACGGGCCGGCAAGGGATGGAGCAAGATATGGGTTGCAACATTATTTTTCATCATATAAAGAAATCTTTATATCATTTGAAGAGGGTACTCCCCCAAAAACTTCAGGTCAGGAACCATTGATGTCCAAATTATCCGAAATGTTAAAAGAAAAACCGTTCCTGCTGGCGGACGGGGCCACGGGAACCAACCTGTTCGAAATGGGGCTGACCTCCGGAATGGCTCCGGAAATCTGGAACCTGGAACTGAAGGAAAATATCCTGGCTCTTCATTCGTCTTTCATCGATGCGGGGTCCGATCTGCTGGTAACCAACAGTTTTGGAGCTTCGGCCCGCCGCCTGCATCTGCATGACCTGGAAAAAAG
>WFPQ01000180.1 GCA_015487515.1 Hyphomicrobiales bacterium
GCGGAATTGCATCCAGGTCAATTTCAAAACCGACCGCGGGAAATGAAATATCCAGATCAGAAAGAATCGATGGGTGAATTTCCCCGAACCAGCCAAGAATGTTGCCGGGACCCAGCTGTACCCGCCCGCTGCGGCCCGGATGGGCCCAGTCGGGCCCCTTGTCAAGCAACTGGGCCTTGTTCATGTCAAAGCCAAGAGCATCGAGAACCGTGGCCATATCGGCCTTGGCATCAAAGACATTGACCTGATTTTCCTTCATGTTCCAGTGGCGTCCGCCCCCGTTGAAACCGGCCGAGCCGGTGCGAATGGCAGAAGCAAAGGTTCTCTGGCCCTCAGGCAGGTCCGAAAAAAACACCTGCCCCACCTCGAACAGGGCCAGGTCGGAAAAGGAACGGTTGGCATTGCGTCCGGCCGCAGCAAGCAGGCCGGGAAGCAGGGAGGGGCGCATGTCGGACAATTCGGAGGAAATGGGATTGGCCAGTTTCAACTCGGCCTTTCCCCCGCCGAACAGCCGGGCCTGCCCGGCCGAAACAAAAGACCAGGTCACTGCCTCGTGCATGCCACTGGCTGCCAGGGCGCGCCGGGCAATACGGCGGCGGTTCTGAATGGGGGTGAGAATTTTTTTTGCAACCCCGGAAAGGGCAGGCAGTGGCTCGACCGGCACCCGCTCAACCCCGACCAGACGCATTACCTCCTCAACGAGATCGGCCTTCATGGAAATGTCGGAACGCCAGGAAGGCACTGCAACCTTGACCACGTCTGAAGAACCGGAAACCCAAAATCCCAGCAGGGTAAGGGCCGCCTTTATTTCCGCACCGCTCATGCTCAGGCCGGTCAGGCGCTTCACCTCGCTCAAGGGAAAATCTATGATGACCTCCACCGGCTCGTCCTCCCCCGAAATGGCCGGCTCGAAAACTTCGCCTCCGCAAATGTCCACTATCATCCTGCTGGCCCGTTCCATGGAGGGCATGGTCAGAGTCGGATCAACGGAGCGCTCAAGGCGATAGCGGGCATCGGAGACAATACCGGTCTTGCGACCGGTTCTGGCGATCAGCAGCGGGTCCCAGCTGGCGCATTCCAGAAGAACATTGCAGGTATGTTCGGTTACCCCGGTTTTCTTTCCTCCCATTATGCCGCCAAGACAAAGGGGACCGCTGTCATCGGCAATCACGCACATGTCGTCATCAAGCCGGTAGACCTTTCCGTCCAGGGCCAGGAATTCCTCATCCTGCAAGGCATTGCGCAAAAAGGGAGCACCGGAAAGCTTGTCCATGTCATAGGCGTGCAGGGGCCGGCCCCAGGCAGTGGAAATGTAGTTGGTTATATCGACCACCGCGTTTATGGGCCTCAGGCCCACATCTACCAGGCGTTTTTGCATCCAGTCGGGGGACGGGCCGTTTTTTATATTCTTGAAAACCCTGGCGACAAACTTGCGTATGGCCTTTGGTTCCTGCACAGAAAACCTGTGCTCAAGGGGGGCAACGGGGGAAGGTCCCAGGGAAGGAACCGGCTTTACCTGGTTTGACCTGAGCTTGCCAAGCCCGGCGGCGGCCAGTTCCCGGGCGATGCCATGAATGCCAACACAATCGCCCCGGTTGGGAGTTATCTCCACCTCGATCAGAACATCGTCTATCTTTGCATGGTCCACATATTTGCATCCGACTTCGGCATCATCGGAAAGTTCAATGATGCCTTCATGATCGTCGGACAAAAGCAATTCACGCTCCGAACACAGCATGCCATTGCTTTCCTCGCCGCGTATCACCCCCTTTTTCAGGACAAGACCGGTACCAGGAATACGGGTTCCGGGAGCAGCAAAAACCCCCTTCATGCCGGCCCGGGCATTAGGAGCGCCACAAACCACCTTGACCGGGTCCGCCCCGCCTATATCGACCAGGCAGACCTTGAGACGGTCGGCGTTGGGATGCTGCTGGGCAGAAATGACCTTGCAGACAACAAAGTCCTCCAGTTGCCTTGCCTTTTCATGAACCGCCTCGACCTCGGTTCCGGTCATGGTCAGGGTATTGACTATCTCGTCAACCGATGCATCGGTATCCAGGTGTTCCTTGAGCCAGTCCATGGTAAATTTCATCTGTTCTCTCCGGTAAAACGCGCACCGGCCTGCCGGGCAATCTCGTTAAACGCCGGCTTGGACGAACCATCCAGGCGCTTCAGGCCAAGGGTGGCCAGATATTCAGAAAAACATGGGTCTGAAACCCCGTAATAGCTGGAAAAATTACTGACGGCCCTTTCGGGCACGTCATACATCCAGACCCAGTTGGCATGGGTGACCTGGTCTGCATACATGTCCCAGGCCGCAAAAAAATCCTTCACGAACTGCACCTGCCCCTTCTCACCCCCAAAACACCTGCTGCCCGAGGGAAAACCGATTTCTGCCAGATGAATGGTACGACCGGGAAAGGCAGTGGTCATGGTTTCAAGGGCACCGGCCACGCTCTGGCCGGGGAACCGGGAAATCCCGGATACCGCACTGTCCAGACCATAATAGGTAAGCGATACGATATCAGTGCCGGAATGAATGGCGCGGGCCTGTTCAGCCCAGGGACTCAAAAGGGCATCATAAGTTGTCTTGACCGTTACCGGAACCCCGGGGCGCAAAGCATGAATTTTTTCCGTGGCCGCGCGCAGGAATTCACGATAGGCCATCCAGGATTCCTGGTCAGAATTGAGGAAAACATCGACCTCATTGCCAATGTTTACTGATAACAGGTCAGAATTGCCGGTACGGGAAAACACGTTTTCCAACAACGCAGAAAAAGCCCCGATTACTTCCGGGTCATCCCAGCTCTTGTTGCGAAGCCATAGGGGGCGCCGATCTGCCACCGTATCAATGGGATTGATTTCAAGGGCATAGGGCAGGTCAACCAGCGGATAATAAAAATCGGCAACTGCAAGCCAGTCGGGGTCCGGGTCATATCTGGCAGGTGCGGTTTCCAGTTCATCCCAGTAAAGGGGCAATGTAACATAGCCGGTGCCAAACCGGCGGACCTCTTTCAGACTGTCTTCGAACGAAACCGCAGGGGTTTCGGCCACCGCCATGCCAAACATGCGATCACGTGCCAGGGCGGACTGCATGGAAACCGCCAGCACCACAACCAGCATGAACAGGATAGAAAGAACTTTTTTCACGGGAGCCTTCCTTTTACGACGGGTACGTTCCCTTCAGTGGTGACCTCTGCAATAGCGGGAACATCAAACGGAACAGGGGCAAAGCCGTTCATGAGCCAAGGCCGCCAAACAGGGTCGGAATATCAAGGGGCCTGAAGCCGTAATGATCCAGCCAGCGCCTGTCGGCGTCAAAAAACGCCCGGAGGTCGGGCATGCCATATTTGAGCATGGCAAGGCGATCTATGCCGATGCCCCAGGCAAACCCCTGATAGACATCGGGATCAAGCCCGCCATTGCGCAGGACGTTTGGGTGAACCATGCCGCAGCCCAGAATTTCCATCCAGTCGTTCCCCTGGCCGATTCTGACCTCGGAAGCGGAGCGGTCACATTGCACATCCACTTCCATGGATGGTTCGGTAAAGGGGAAAAAATGGGGACGGAAACGGGTAGAAACATCATCGACCTCGAAAAATGCCTTCAAAAACTCTTCCAGCACCCAGCGCATCTGCCCGATATGGGAGCTCTTGTCGATAACCAGCCCTTCGACCTGATGAAACATGGGTGTGTGGGTCTGATCGCTGTCACAGCGATAGGTACGCCCCGGAATGATGATGCGGATCGGGGGGCGCTGGCTTTCCATGGTCCTGATCTGCACCGGGGAAGTGTGGGTGCGCAAAAGCCTGCGCTCGCCTTTTTCATCCGGGTTGAAAAAGAACGTGTCGTGCATTTCACGGGCCGGGTGGCCCTCGGGAAAGTTAAGGGCCGTGAAATTGTAATGATCCGTCTCGATATCCGGCCCCTCGGCAATGGAAAAACCCATATCGGAAAAAATTGCCGTGATCTCGTCAATGACCTGGGAAATGGGATGAATGCGTCCCCTGGCAAGGGGAGCGGGAGGCAGGGGCAGGGTGACATCAACCTTTTCCCGGGCCAGGCGGCGGGCCAGTTCCTGCTCCCCCAGAACGGCCTGGCGCTCTTCTATCATGGCGGCAATGGACTTTTTAAGGCCGTTTATCCTGGGGCCGGCAACCTTGCGCTGCTCGGGACTCATCCTGCCCAGAGTTGCCAGCATGGCCGAAACGGACCCCTTTTTCCCAAGGGCTGCAACTCGTGCCTTTTCAAGCTCTTCAAGGGATGCCGCACCGGCTATGGCCGCTTCGACCTCCCGGCTCAGTTTCAAAATTTCATCTTGGTCGAGTTCATCTTGGTCGGGCATGAAAAATCCAATTGCAAAAGTTCTTCAAACAAATCAGTTGAACACAAATAGCCCCGCATCGAAC
>WFPQ01000181.1 GCA_015487515.1 Hyphomicrobiales bacterium
ATCTCGTGCCGGCGCTCCAGGGCGGAAATGTGAGAAACGTTAGTCATACACTACTCCCTTTCATTTTTAAGACACGAATCAGTGTTGCAAAAAACCACCATTTTGTCGAGGTGGGCAACTACCAACATTGGTCGAAACGGCCTATATTCATATGGTGTTCCTGCATTTATTCACAAGGGGAAATGAGCGTAAATGGGAGGTAAGCGCAAATGCTAACCCTGAGCGAGGCTCAAATCGCCCGGCTTGGCCTGGAGCTGGCCACGAAGCGTCAGCACCATTCGGACCTTGATGCAGCGATTTCAGCCCTTGAGGCCAGCAAACAGGCCGATCAGATGGCCATTTTGCGCCTCAAGAAACACAAATTGCTGATAAAGGACAGGATAGTCGAGCTTGAAAGACTTCTGATGCCCGATATCCTGGCCTGAGCCTGCAAGGTGGCTGGCCGGATCCCTGCCCTGCCTTGTCCGTGCCGGCATGGTTCCACCCGGTCCTGCTACGGGTTCGCCAGGATTTGCTGCATGCTGCCCGTTGCCCCCGTTAAATCCAATGGCACCTTTGGCCTCTTACTTGTATAACGCCCCTTATTGGGATAAGTCGCATCAGATCACAAGATCAATTTTTCAAGAAGTCAAACCATGCTTGAAACGCCACCAGTTGCAATCCTGATGGGATCCCAGTCCGACTGGCCGACCATGCGCCGGGCTGCCGAAACCCTGGACACGTTGAAAATCGAATATGAAGCACGCATAGTTTCGGCCCACCGCACCCCGGAAAGAATGTATGATTTTGCCCAGAACGCCCGGGAACAGGGGTTCAGGGCCATAATCGCCGGGGCCGGAGGGGCGGCCCATCTGCCGGGAATGGTTGCATCCCTTACCACCCTGCCCGTATTTGGCGTTCCCATAAAATCCAGGGCCCTGAGCGGCCGCGACAGCCTGCTTTCCATTGTGCAGATGCCGGCAGGAATTCCCGTGGGCACCCTGGCCATAGGCGAGGCCGGAGCCGTAAATGCAGCCCTGCTGTCAGCATCGGTCATCAGCCTTTTTTGCCCCGAAGTCGAAGACGCCCTGAACGAATTCCGCCACCAGCAGACCCTTTCAGTTGCAGAGTTTCCCTCAGATGACTTCTGACCCCGCTCCTCCTCCCTTTACGGACCAGTTGCTTCCCGGCAGTACCATCGGCATTCTTGGCGGCGGACAACTCGGGCGCATGCTTGCAGTGGCTGCCTCAGGGCTTGGCATGAAGACCCACATATTCTGCCCCGATCCCCAGAGCCCGGCCTTTGATGTCTCAAGCCATCAAACCATTGCCTCCTATGATGATGATGATGCCTTAAAAAAATTCGCCCATTCGGTCGATCTGGTTACCTATGAATTCGAAAATGTCCCGGCAGAAGCCGCCCGGCTCATAAAAAACATTACATTGCTGGCCCCGGGAGTGAATGCTCTTGAAACCTCCCAGGACCGCCTGCTCGAAAAACGCTTCCTTGAAAGCCTCGATATCGCCATCAGCCCCTTTGCCCCGGTCCGTTCTGCCGCCCAGCTGCAGCAGGCCCTGGAAAAAATCGGCACTCCCTCGGTCCTCAAGACCACCCGCTTCGGCTATGACGGCAAGGGTCAGCAGATCATAAGGTCACCTGAGCAGGCCCATAAGGCCTATCAGGAATTTTCCCGCAGGGAACTGGTGCTGGAGGCCTTTGTGGATTTTGAATGTGAAATTTCCGTGGTCATCGCCCGCAATGGCCACGGGCAGATAGAACCCTATGAACCCTCGCTTAATGTTCACAAGAATCATATTCTTCATACCTCCACGGTACCGGCCGGCATCAAGGCATCCGTCTCTGAACTGGCAACAATAACCGCAACAAGAATCATCACGGCTCTGCAATATCAGGGAGTTCTGGCCGTAGAATTCTTTGTGACCAAAAACAAAACCGGCGATGGCAGCACTTCTCCTTCCCTCCTGGTCAACGAAATCGCCCCCCGGGTCCACAATTCCGGTCACTGGACACAAAATGCCTGTCCTGCCGACCAGTTCGAACAGCACATAAGGGCCATCTGCAACTGGCCCCTGGGCCGGAGCGAACGCATGGCCGACGTGGTGATGCAAAATCTTGTCGGGGGCGAAGTCAACCTGATTCCCCAAGGGCTGCTGCCAGGCGACCATCCCCATATTTATGGCAAGGCCAAAAGCAGACCGGGACGCAAGATGGGACATGTCAACTCCGTTTCCCCCCTGTCCGGGAAAACTTGAATTTTTATGTCTGCCATATTATTTTAGCAGTCCATATTGCATCTTTACCCCGATCCATGGCTGGACAGGGACGTATTGGTCTGCTATGTCCGCGCCAATGAAGGCCGGAAACCGGCCGGGCTCTGCCTGTTTTGTTGTCAGGACCGGTTCTTGCGATGGAACGTGCAACGGCCCCCGACCCTGTTGATTTTGAAAGGCGTAGATCCGCGTGCAAGTAGTCGTTCGTGATAATAATGTTGACCAGGCGCTAAAGGCGCTGAAGAAGAAATTGCAGCGTGAAGGCGTTTTCCGCGAAATGAAATTGCGTAACTATTACGAGAAACCCTCGGAAAAACGTGCGCGACAGAAAGCTGAAGCCATTCGCCGTTCACGCAAGCTGGCCCGCAAGAAGGCCCAGCGCGAGGGCCTTCTTCCCATGAGCCCGCGTCGCTAGGTTTCAACTGCTAGCCCCGACGGGTCATCACCGCCAGCACCTCCCGTTCCGGTGCGACGGTTCCGTCAGGGCAGCCATGATCTCAAACGGTTCCGGAAACGGCCCGGCAGGGTGCACTTTCATGACAGGCCCTTTTAAAAGCCACTGCCTCTGCATGCCCTGAGATTGCAAAAGGCCCCGCTCCGGAAACCGGTAACCGCGCTCTGAAAGCCACATCCCCTTTCGCAAATGATCAAGCGCCCCCGCCAATTGCAAAGGATACGGTTAAAAGGGTGCAATTGCTTTGCCTGATCACCTTTCAGGCATCGTTTCCATGTAAAACGCCCTTGCCTGCTCCCAGATACCATCGTTCCAAAGCGAACCATGGTCTCCCCCTTCAACGATCCACAATTTCCGCCCGTTTTCGGCCATGGCAAACAGGTTGCGGCCATTTTGCACCGAAATGGTCCTGTCCAGGGTACCATGCGCCACAAAAACCGGCTCCTGCACATCACCGATCCATTCCCGTGACAGGAACTTGTCCTTGAGCAAAAGCCCTACGGGCAGAAACGGATAGCGCTCGGCTGCCACATCCACCGCCGCCGTGAACGGACTCTCAAGCACCACAGAAACCGCATCACGCCTTGAGGCCACATAAACTGCCGGACCCGAACCAAGGGAACGACCCCATATGACTATCGGATCCCCCCTGCCGGCAAGCCAGTCAAACGCGGCCATGGAATCGGCCAGGATGTTTTCTTCACTTATTTCCCCCTTCGACATGGGAAATCCCCGGTAATCAAAGGCCAGGAATCCAAAGCCGTCTTCGGCCATCTGCTGATATCGAAAGGCATCTTCACTAAAACTGCCCGCATTGCCCTTGAGATAGAGAATGACCGGCATCCCATCCCCCGGCGTCATGTACCAGCCCGAAATCTGCTGATCCGGGCCAACGGCAATGTTCACCAGTTCTGCCCCGGCCAGTTCCGTATCTTCAAGCCTGACAATCTCCCCGTCAGGGAAATATTGCAGGGATCGCTGATTGACATAGAGATACCCCATCACCCCCAGATAGGCTATTGCAACGATGGCAACCAGCCCCAGCAAAAACCTGCGCACAAAAACCATGTTCCCATACCTCCCCCGAGACCTGTCCTGCCCCCTGTAATTCCTGATACCCATTGCCAGGTCACCAGGCATGGTTCATGCAACAACAGGCCGGCCTGGCGGTTTCAATTTTTCAATAAGGCCATGGCTTCAATAAGGCCATGACAATGGGGCCATATCAAAACCGCCCGCATAAAATTCACAGGAGGCGTAAAATACCCGTTTACTGCGCTTTTTCATCCGCATCTGGCCCCGGGACCTTTTCCATGGCCAGGGCCCTGGCCAGCGCCTGGTCAAAGGCCTGTTCCTGCTGCCCCCCGGAAAAGGCGAAACTGTTGTTGAATATGAAGTAAGGCACCCCGGTAATCCCGACGCTTGGGGCCCATCGCGCATTTTTTTCAATGGCCTCGGCCAGCGCCTTATTCCCTATCAGCGCCGCTGCCTCATCCCTTTCAAACCCATGGTCCATTGCAATTGAAATCAGCACCTCATCATCATTTATGTTAAGGCCATCCAGGTAACAGGCATGGGAAAAGGCCAGGGCCAGTTCATGCTGGTTTTCCCTCTCTGCCGCCGCCATTATCAGTACCAGCGCCCGCTGCGAAGGATCCCGGCGCTTTTGCCGTCCCATGTCAAGTTCAAGGCCGCTGATCCCGGCCTCGGTTTCAAGC
>WFPQ01000182.1 GCA_015487515.1 Hyphomicrobiales bacterium
ATCATAGGCACCCTTGCCCTGACCGGGGTCGGCATTCCCGGAACCTCCCTTGGCTTTGCCGGTTTCTTTTCCAAGGATGCCATAATCGAGGCTGCCTATGCGGTTGGCGGGACCAAGGGGCAATTTGCCTACTGGTCATTGCTGATCGCTGCCATTTTCACTTCCTTTTATTCCTGGCGCCTCATCCACCTGACTTTCCATGGCAGGTCCCGGGCTTCCGGGGAGACCTATTCCCACGCCAAGGACAGCCCGAAAATCATGATGGTTCCCCTGTATTTTCTGGCGTTTGGTGCGGTTCTGGCCGGGGCGGTATTTTACCCCTACTTCTTTGGCAAGGTTAAGGTAATCGACGAGTTTTTTGCCGGATCCATAGTGCCAAATCACGAAATCATAGAGGCGGCCCACGGGGTTTCCACCCTGGTCAAGTGGTCCCCGACCATTGCCATGCTGCTTGGCTTTTACATTGCCTGGTACATGTATATCCGCCGGCCCGAAACGGCGCCCCGCCTGGCCGCCCGGCATGTTCACCTTTACCGCTTCCTGCTCAACAAGTGGTATTTTGACGAGCTTTACGACTGGATATTCGTTCGCCCGACAAGATGGCTGGGCCGGTTTTTCTGGCGCCAGGTCGATGACCGCCTGATCGACGAGACCATTGTCGATGGGCTTTCGCGCCGGGTCAGGGATGTGGCCGGCTGGATGGTCAGGCTGCAATCCGGTTACCTTTATCACTATGCGTTTGCCATGCTCATGGGCATCGCCTTCTTGCTTACCTGGGCCATTGCGGCAGGGGGACTTCTGGGATGATCATTTCTTCCAATATATTGACGATATTGACGTTTTTGCCGCTTGTTGGTGCGTTTTTCGTATTGATAGTTCCCGGCAACGACAGTGTTGCCCTCAACAATATCCGTCGCATATCCCTTGTAACCACCCTGCTGACCTTTGGCTTTTCCCTGCTCTTGTGGTCGATGTTCGACCCTAAAGAGACCGGTTTTCAGTTTGTCATCGACATTCCCTGGATGGGTGACGTCATTGGCTATCGCATGGGGGTCGATGGCATTTCCGTCCTGTTCATTGTCCTGACTGCCTTCCTGATGCCCCTTGTGATCCTGTCGGCCTGGGGATCGGTCAAGGTCCGGGTTCGCGAATACATGATTGCGTTTCTCATGCTCGAAACCCTGATGATCGGGGTTTTCTCCACCCTGGACCTGGCCATGTTCTACGTGTTTTTCGAGGGCGGCCTCATTCCCATGTTCCTGATCATCGGTGTCTGGGGCGGCAAGCAGCGGGTTCAGGCCTCCTACAAGTTTTTCTTTTACACTTTTGTCGGCTCGGTCCTGATGCTCTTGGCCATAATGGCCATGTATTGGCAGACGGGAACCCTGGATATTGCCCAGCTGCTCAGGTACGAGTTTTCGCCCCAGATGCAATTCTGGCTGTGGATCGCCTTTTTTGCTTCCTTTGCGGTCAAGCTGCCCATGTGGCCCCTGCACCGCTGGCTGCCGGCAGCCCACGTGGAGGCTCCCACCGGCGGCTCGGTTATCCTGGCGGCCATTCTTCTGAAGATGGGTGGCTATGGTTTCCTGCGCTTTTCCCTGCCCATGTTTCCTGATGCCTCGCTTTATTTTGCCGATTTCGTATTTTTCTTTTCCCTTGGCGCCATCATCGTTACCTCGCTCATTGCCATTGTCCAGGAGGACATAAAGAAGCTGATCGCCTATTCCTCGGTGGCCCATATGGGGTTTGTCACCATCGGCATTTTTTCGGCCAACATTTACGGGGTGCAGGGGGCCATTTTTCAGATGCTCAGCCATGGCATAATTTCCGCTGCCCTGTTTTTCAGCGTCGGGGTCATTTATGACCGCCTTCACACCCGGGAGATCGCTGCCTATGGAGGGCTGGTGGAACGCATGCCGCGCTATGCGGCCGCCTTCATGATTTTTACCATGGCCAATGTGGGCCTGCCCGGAACATCGGGTTTCATCGGCGAATTTTTAGTGCTGATCGGGATTTTTCAGGTCAACACCCTTGTCGCTTTTGTGGCCCTGTTTGCGATCATTCTTTCGGCCGGCTATGCCCTTTGGCTTTATCGCCGGGTGATATTTGGAGCCCTTGGCAAAGAATCCCTCAAATCCATGATGGACATGGACAAGCGGGAACTTGCGGTAATGCTTCCCCTGATAATACTGACCATTTTCTTTGGCTTTTACCCGGCCCCGATACTGGATACCACCGCCGCATCGGTTACCGCCCTTGTTACTCAATACCAAAGCACGATTGGCGCCCTGCCGATTGATGCGCTGGCTCAATAGGAGAATGAGATGAAATCCGATTTGACCAGTTTGTCCGCCCTTGTTCCGGCCTATCCCGAACTGCTTATGGCGATCAGCGCCCTGGCCCTGCTCATGGCTGGCGTGTTCATCAGGAATTCCAGTGGCCGCCTGGCCGGTGTTTCCATTGGCCTGCTCCTGGCCCTTGCCGTATTGATAGTGATGCAGCCCCAGAGCGGGGTTCTGTTCAATGGCGGTTTCATTCAGGATGATTTTGCCCGCTACATGAAGGTACTGATCCTGCTTGGTTCTGCCCTTGCCCTTGTGCTTTCGGTTTCCAGCGCGGCGGAAAACGGCCTTGCCAAGTTCGAATATTCAACCCTGATAATTCTTGCCACCCTCGGCATGATGATCATGGTTTCAGCCAATGATCTCATGGTTCTTTATATTGGCATAGAATTGCAGGCCCTTTCCCTGTACGTGATGGCGGCCATGCGCCGCGACAATGCGGCGGCTACCGAGGCTGGTCTGAAATATTTTGTTCTTGGTGCTCTTGCCTCGGGCATGCTTTTGTACGGGGCCTCGCTTGTCTATGGTTTTACCGGCCAGACCCAGCTTGACAAGATTGCCGAGGTCATACTCCTGGGTGAGCGTTCGGTCGGTGTCATATTCGGTCTTGCCTTTTTGCTGGCCGGTATTGCCTTTAAGATCTCCGCGGTTCCCTTTCACATGTGGACCCCGGACGTTTACGAGGGCGCCCCGACTCCCGTTACCGCGTTTTTTGCCACCGGGCCAAAGGTTGCGGCCATGGCTCTGCTGATACGCCTGGTTACCGACAGCTTTGAACCATTGGCCAGGGACTGGCAGCAGATCGTCATCTTTCTTTCCATCGCCTCGATGGTTCTTGCCGCCTTTGCCGGCATAGGCCAGAAGAACCTGAAGCGCCTGATCGCCTATTCTTCCATCGGGCATATGTGCTTTGCCCTTGTTGGCCTCAGTGCCGGCTCCCTTGTCGGGATAGAAGGGGTTGCCATCTACATGGCCATTTATCTGGTGACCACCGTTGGGTTGTTTGCCTGCATATTGTCCCTGAAGGGCAGTACCGGATACGTGGAGAGCATTTCTGATCTTGCAGGCCTGGCCAGAACCCGTCCCCTGGTTGCCGCCACCATGGCCATAATGATGTTTTCCCTGATTGGTCTTCCGCCCCTGGCCGGTTTCTTTGCCAAGTGGCACGTGTTCCTGGCGGCCATCGAGGCGGAGTTGTTCGTCCTGGCCATTATCGGGGTTTTTGCCAGTGCCGTCAGCGCCTTTTATTATCTGAGGATTTTCAAGACCATGTATTTTGACGAGCCCAGGGACGAGTTTGCCCCGGTTCCGGGCGAGTTGGCTTTTATCATGCTCGTCAGCGGTTTCCTTGTGGCATCCTATTATCTTACCGTTGGCTCCCCCCTGGTTGATGCGGCCAATTTCGCAACCAGCAGCCTGTTTTAGCGGGTAATTTTGTGAGTGCCGAATTTGTTCTTGGTCCCAAGGCTGTCAGGGCAGGCTATGAACTCAGGCATCTTCAATCCACCCCCTCGACCAACAGCCATGCCCTGGAGTTTTCCATTGAAGCCTTGTCCCGGGCAGGAAAGCATGAGGGGATGGCCCCCGGCATCTGGTTCGTTGCAGACCGGCAGACCATGGGGCGCGGAAGGCAGGGGCGCAGGTGGATATGGCATGAGGGCAACCTTGCGGCCTCCCTGCTGCTGATTTTGCCGTCAACCGTTCGCGCTCCGCAGATACTGAGTTTTGTTGCGGCCAATGCCCTTGCAGATGCGGTTGAACCGTTCTTGGGCGGCACTGGTGAGGAACTACGTCTGAAATGGCCAAACGACCTGCTTTTGTCCGGCGGCAAGCTGGCCGGAATCCTGCTGGAGGCCCGGACAATGGGCAACGGCTGCCGTGCCGTTGCTCTCGGGTTTGGGCTCAATGTCAAAGGCGCTCCTGAAAACATTTCCTACCCGGTCGCTTCCCTGGCCGGTTTCGGGTGCGATGCAGACAGGCATTGCCTGTTCAGGGCCCTTGGCGAAAGCTGGCACGAAAATTACTGCCTGTGGAATGATGGCCATGGTACGGCACGGGTGCTTTCAAGGTGGCGCAATAGAGCCCATGGTCTTGGGGGGGCGGTTCGCATTGAAGGTCCGGGAAAGGCCGTTGAAGGAATTTTTTTGGATATTGATGGCGATGGTCACTTGATTCTTTTGCAAAATGATGGGCAAAGAACACACGTTGCCTCCGGTGATGTCAGTTTTTCTGACGTTGATCGGCCTGATGGCAGATTTGGTAAGGGTGAAAGATGATGGGTAGCGAACTGGTATTCTTGCCTCTTGGTGGTGTGGGCGAGATTGGCATGAACATGGCCGCCTATGGTTTTGGCCCCGTGGATGATCGCAAGTGGCTGGTGGTTGATTGCGGGGTGACCTTTGGCGGGCCCGAACAGCCGGGCATAGAACTGATCATGGCCGATCCTGAATTTCTTGAGGAACGGTCCCGGGACATAGTAGGCCTTGTATTGACCCACTCCCATGAAGATCATTACGGGGCGGTTCTTGATCTCTGGCCTGCCTTTGACCGCCCGGTATATGCCAGCGAATTTGCCGCCGCCATGCTCAAGGCCAAGCGGGCCACCGAGGGAATAGTCGAGCATGTGGATGTGAGGGTTTTCATTCCCGGCCAGCCATTTGACGTTGGCCCTTTCAGGGTAGAGGCTATAAATGTAGCCCATTCCATTCCCCAGAGCTGTTCGCTTTTGATTTCCACCCCCATTGGCAACGTGGTGCATACGGGGGACTGGAAACTTGAAGACGATCCGGTTTCCGGGGATCCCACGGATGAAGCCCGTTTTCGCCAGATAGGAAAACTCAAGCCCCCCCTGGCCCTGGTATGCGACAGCACCAACGCCCTGAAGGACGGGATAAGCCCGACCGAACGCCAGATCGGGGAAAATCTTGAGCGTCTAATTGCCCAGGCTCCCCACCGGGTTGTACTCACCAGCTTTGCCTCCAATCTGGGCCGCATGATCTCGGTGGCAAAGGCTGCAAAAAAGGCTGGCCGCCAGGTGGTTCTGTCGGGCCGTTCCATGCATCGCATCGCAACGATTGCCCGTGAACAGGGTTTGCTTGATGGCATAGAGCCATTTCTGGACCATGACAGTTTCAGGCATCTTCCGCGCAACAAGACGGTGCTTTTGTGTACGGGATCCCAGGGGGAGGGGCGGGCGGCCCTGGCCCGAATTTCCAATGGCAGCCACCCGGCCATTTCCCTTGACCGTGGCGATATGATGATATTTTCGTCCTGGGCAATTCCGGGCAACGAGCGCGATGTCATAGACATTCAAAACCGCCTGATAGACATGGGGGTCAAGGTAATCACCAATGATGACGAACTGGTTCATGTTACCGGACATCCCAGGCGGCAGGAACTGACGACTCTTTATTCCTGGCTTGAGCCTTCCGTCCTGGTGCCCGTTCACGGGGAGGCGGCCCATCTTGTGGCCCACGCGGAACTGGGGCGCGCCAGCAATATCGAAAATGTGATTGAGGCCAGAAACGGCGACATGGTACAACTGTTCCCCGACCCCGGCATTTCACGCCTGGAGGTTCCGGTCGGGCAGCTCTATCTGGATGGAGACATTCTATGTCTGCCGGAACAAAGCGGGGCAAGGGCAAGAAAGCGTCTTTCCGTTGCCGGGATTGTCGTGGTTTCCATATGTATTGATCGTGAAGGCAAGATGCGTGGTTCTGCAAAAATCGTCATAGAGGGACTGCCCGAGGTCGAGGCCGATACCATTGACGCCCATTCTGTTGTGGAACAGGCCATGGATGGGGTCTTGTCCAGCATGTCCAAAAAGCTAAGGCGCAATCCTGATGCCCTTGGCGAAGCCCTGCGCCGGGCTGTCCGTGGCGAACTCAACAACTGGTGGGGCCGCAAGCCCAATGTCAGTATTCTCCTTCATCAAGTTTAGATAGGTCTTAAAAAAATGTCTGTGGTTTCTCTGATTGCCATTTATTTCGTTATCTGGTGGACTTGCCTTTTTCTGGTTTTGCCATTCGGGGTCAAGAACCAGTCGGATGTTGACGAGGTAACCCCGGGCACCGAGCCGGGGGCTCCCATCATGTCAAGGATTCGCCAGAAGTTTTTTGCCACCACCATTGTTTCGGCAGTCGTGATGGGCCTGACCATGTGGGCCGTTTCCAATCCCGTCTTGCGAGAATATTGGTATTAGCGCCGGGGACTGCCAGAAAGCACCGTCAGGAAAATTCCTGCCGAAAAAGCCTTTAGGGGGGGTATCTGCCGAAAAAAAACAGGCAGACACGGAATGCCGTCAGACCATGGGCGCCGTCATACCATGGGCGCAGCATAGGTGCTGCAAGACAGGGACATGGAGCGCAACAGGGGAAAAGCGAGCAAAAAAACAGGGCCCGTGGCCCTGCAAATAAGTTCCGCGACAATCCGTCACGACAAGACTCCAAGGTCCTTGCAAAAGGTCTCTCCAAGGGTCTTCCCTGACGTCCCTCCCAAGACTTGTCAGCGATCAGCGGCATGATGCCGCCTTGTTATATGGTTTTTTCCTTATCAATAATAAGCTGCCCTGTCATTAAAAATTTTCTGCTTTCCCTGATCCTGTTGCAGTCATTTCTTGCTTGATTTGCCCTGCCGGGTGCCATGGCCGGTTTTCCTGGATTCTGCCGGTTTGAAATATGCAACTCAATGCTGGACACCGGGCAGTTGGTGCTGGCATAAAAAGACGGTCGAGTCGGAGTTTTTACATGCGCCTTAGCAATTATTTCCTGCCCACCCTGAAGGAAGATCCGAAGGAGGCCGAGATCGTTTCCCACCGCCTGATGTTGCGGGCCGGAATGATCAGGCAGCAGGCGGCCGGGCTTTATTCCTGGTTGCCTCTTGGCTACAGGGTTTTGCGCAAGATCCAGGCCATCATAGAGCAGGAACAGGCCCGGGCCGGGGCCATTCAGATGCTCATGCCCACCCTTCAGCCTGCCGAACTGTGGCGCGAAAGCGGGCGCTATGATGACTATGGCAAGGAGATGCTGCGCATAAGCGACCGTCACGACCGCGATCTGCTGTTCGGCCCCACCAACGAGGAGATGATCACCGACATTTTCCGCTCCTACGTGCGTTCCTACCGGGAACTTCCGCTGAACCTGTTTCATGTTCAATGGAAGTTCCGTGACGAGATCCGCCCCCGTTTTGGTACCATGCGCAGCCGGGAGTTCCTGATGAAGGACGGGTATTCTTTTGACATTGACCGCGAGGCTGCGGAAAAGTCCTATCATCGCATGTTCGTTGCCTACCTGCGCACCTATCACCGCATGGGCCTTGCGGCGATTCCCATGCGGGCTGAAACCGGTCCCATAGGTGGTGATCTCAGTCACGAATTCATCGTGCTGGCCGATACGGGAGAAAGCGGGGTCTTTTGCGACAGAAACATTCTGGAAAAGCCCATTCCACCAGCGGATACGGATTTTGAGGGCGACCTGTCATCCATCGTCAGTGACTGGACTTCTGCCTATGCGGCCACCGAGGACATGGTTGACATGGCCGAGTTCGAGGCCAGGGTGCCCGCTCAGCGGCGCATATCGGCCCGCGGCATTGAAGTCGGGCAGATATTTTATTTCGGAACCAAATATTCCACTGCCATGAATGCGCTCGTGACCGGCCCCGACGGCCGTGACGCTGCTGTGCATTCCGGTTCCTACGGTATCGGCCTTACCCGGCTGGTTCCGGCCCTGATCGAGGCCTTTCATGACGAGGACGGCATTGTCTGGCCGACAAGCGTTGCCCCGTTCGAGGTTGTTCTGCTCAATCTCAAGACTGCCGATGAAAAATGTTCGTCCATTTGCGACAAGATGTATCATGACCTGAAGAATGCCGGTATCGATGTGCTTTATGATGACACGGGGGCAGGGGCGGGGTCCAAGTTTGCCACTGCCGACCTGGTTGGCATTCCCTTTCAACTGATCATTGGTCCCCGTGGTGCCAGGTCGGGAGAGGCTGAAATAAAGAATCGCAGCACTGGCCAGCGCCAGAGCGTTGCCCTTGAGCAGGCGGTTCCCCTTTTGCAAAAAACCATCGAACCGGAACGGCGGGACAGGATTTGAACAAGTCAGGAAAACTGCACTCGCATGGCAATACCAGGCCTTTTTCCCTGTTCGAGTGGATGCTGGCGGCCCGTTATCTGCGTTCTCGCCGCAAGGACACGTTTATTTCCGTAATTGCCGCCCTGACCCTTACCGGGGTTGCCATAGGTGTTGCCACCCTGATCGTGGTCATGTCGGTCATGAATGGTTTTCGTTCCGAATTGCTTACAAAGATCCTGGGTCTTAACGGTCACTTTTCGGCCATTCCCATAGAAACCGAATTTACGGACTTCAGGGAACTGGTGGTGCAGATAGAAAACATAGAAGGAGTTGAAACCGCGGTGGCCTTCGTCGAGGGACAGGCCCTTGCCACCGGTTCACCCTCTGCCCTGGGAAATTCTGCCGGGGTCCGGGTACGGGGCATGGATTTTGCCACCATTTCAAAATTGCCCCTGCTGGTTCAGAGCGTGCATTTTGGCGGCTGGGATCAATGGGATCAGAGCAACGGTGTGGCCATTGGCATAGGTCTTGCCCGTCAGCTTGGCGTTACCATCGGCGATACTCTGACATTGATCAACCCCAACGGTTCCACAACCCCGTTTGGCACAACTCCGCAAATCCGTTCCTACCCGGTCAATGTCATTTTCAACCTCGGCATGGTTGAATTTGACAGCCTGTTCGTATTCATGCCCCTTGAGCCGGCCCAGCGCTATTTCAAGATGTACGAGGATGTTCTTCGCCCCGGCATTGACCCCCTGCCCATTGATGCGACCGACGAGGAGATTGATGCCGCCTACGAGCGCATATACAGGGTATCGGCCATCGAGATTTTCATCACCGACCCGGATAACACGGATGCCATGCGCGAAAGGCTTTACATGGAGATTGACCGGCCCCTGCTTCTGACCGACTGGAAACAGCGCAATGCCACCTTCTTTTCGGCCCTTCAGGTGGAACGGGTGGTGATGTTTGTCATATTGTCCATGATCGTGCTGGTGGCCGCCTTCAATATAATTTCGTCCCTGGTCATGCTGGTCAAGGACAAGGCGGCCGACATCGCGATTTTGCGGACAATGGGGGCGACCCGGGGCTCTATAATGCGCATATTTTTCATAACCGGGGCAGCGATAGGTTTTCTGGGCACGTTCATAGGAGCGGTTTTCGGATTTGTGCTGGCCCTTAATGCCGAGGCGATCAGGGTCTGGCTTTCCGATATCTTCGGCATAGTAATCTTTCCTCCCGAGATATTTTTCCTCTCGGCCCTTCCCACCAGGATTGACCCGGTCGAAGTCGGGCTGGTCATCGGGCTTTCCCTGCTGCTTACATTTCTTGCAACCCTCTATCCGGCCCTGAGGGCTGCCCGTTATGATCCGGTGGAAGCGCTGCGCTATGAATGATCAGGCTCACCTGGAACTGGAAAATGTCAGCTATGCCTACGGGGAGGGCAAGGACCGGCTGCAAATTCTTTCCAATGCGAATCTGGTGGTCGGCAAGGCAGAGATGGTGGCGCTGGTCGCCCCTTCCGGGGCTGGAAAATCCACCCTTTTGCACCTGTGCGGGCTGCTGGAGCGACCCCGGCATGGCGAGATAAGAATATCCGGCCTGGCCACCGGTGCCCTGAGTGACCGGGTTCGCACCCTGATGCGGCGCAGCGCGGTTGGTTTCGTCTATCAGTTCCATCACCTGCTGCCCGAATTCAGCGCCCTTGAAAATGTTGCCATTCCCCAGATGATTGCCGGCAGTTCCCTTGGTGCGGCCAGAAAGAGGGCCCGTGAACTGCTGGAAATGCTGGGAGTTGGAGCGCGTGCCTCTCACCGCCCGGCCGAGCTTTCCGGGGGTGAACAGCAACGGGTTGCCATTGCCCGGGCCGCTGCCAATTTCCCGAAGATCATCCTGGCCGACGAACCGACGGGCAATCTTGATCCGCAGACTTCCACCATGGTTTTTGAGGCCTTGCTCGGCCTGGTCAGGGAACATCAGAGCAGCGCCCTGATTGCCACCCATGATCATGACCTTGCCCGCAGGGCCGACCGGGTTCTGACGCTCAGGGATGCGGGCCTGGTTGCAATTGAACTGTAGCCTGCTGATTGAACCGCAGCTTCCCCGGAGGCTGGTACCTGCCGGTTTTTGATCAGGGATTTTCCAGGTGCCGGCGAGCATGACCGGCTCCCTCCAACACCAGGCACGACCCCGGCCAGCCACCAGGTCACTTAACCGGTTATTTACCTTTTTCAACAGCCCGCCCATTTTTACGTACACAAGAACAAAACAAGAACGTATAGTTGGCAGACAGTCATGAGAAGTTTTTCAATGAAGGAGTTTTTTTAATGATTGACATGTTCAAGGATCTGCTCAGCCTGATTTCCCTGGGTGCTTTTTGCGCTACCGCCCTGACGTGGGCTGAATTGCTGCGCTCCGTTTTGTAGGCTATTCATTCCACTTGCAGGCGATTCATTCCACGCAGTTCCGAACCAATCTGTTACAAACCCTTTTGTCCTGTTGGCGCCGTTTGCCCGGGGTGCTAGGTTCCTGGTTCGGGATCGGTGCCATGGATATCGAGCCCTGTTCTGCATGGCCCCCGAAAAACGGCAGATGACCTGATTCGGTTTTGGCTACTTGGGAAACTGACCTCATGACCGGCCCTGGTTTTGTCCATTTGCATGTTCATTCCGCCTATTCCCTGCTTGAGGGGGCGCTTCCCCTTGATCGTTTGTTAAAGCTTGCCGCCGCCGACGATCAGCCTGCCATTGCCATTGCCGATACCGCCAACCTGTTCGGAGCCCTGGAGTTTTCTCAAAAGGCGGCCGGTTTTGGCATACAGCCGATAATTTCGTGCGAGGTTCCCGTCGATTTTGCAGACACGGACGAGGGGCGGGACAACAGGTCTTTCCCGGGAAAGGAGGCCATAGTTCTCATTGCCTGCACCCGGGACGGCTTCACAAATCTTTCGAAGCTGATCAGCAGGGCCTATCTTTCCGGCGGAGGTGAGGGGGCATCGGTTGAATGGGACTGGCTGAACGAGGAGAGCACCAGGGGGCTGATATGTCTTACAGGTGGCCCGGAAGGAGCCATAGATC
Organism: Hyphomicrobiales bacterium; assembly: GCA_015487515.1. Lineage (GTDB taxonomy): Bacteria > Pseudomonadota > Alphaproteobacteria > Rhizobiales > Devosiaceae > DROE01. The sequence continues at coordinate 11,494 of WFPQ01000182.1, forward strand.
CCCTTTTTGCCAATGATAATGCCCCAAGGGCAATAAAAAGGCTCTCGGCGCTCCATTGTCTGTTCGGTGAGCGTCTTTACGTTGAGTTGCAGCGCCACGGCACCGTTTCCGAACAACTGGTCGAACCACTGCTTGTTGATTATGCCTACGAAAATGACATAGCGCTGGTAGCCACCAACGAGCCCTATTTCCCCGCGCAGACCGATCACGAGGCCCATGATGCCCTGCTGGCCATTGCCCAGGGGTCGGTGGTGGCCCAGACCAGGCGCCGCAAGCTCACTGATCAGCATTACTTCAAGACAAGAAGCCAGATGATTGAATTGTTTGCTGATCTTCCCGAAGCCGTGGAAAACAGCGTGCACATAGCCAGACAGGTTTCTTTCCGTCCCCTTACCCATGCTCCCATATTGCCCAATTTTGCCGTGGTCGGAGCCGGCGGGGATGAAGGCAAGGCCATCAGCGAGGCCGACCAGTTGCGCGAGCAGGCCCGGCAGGGGCTTGAAATGCGCCTTGCCGCAAGGGGGCTGGCCCCCGGGCACGGTCGCAGCGATTATGAGGAGCGCCTTGACTTCGAATTGAAAGTCATAAGCGAGATGAAATATCCCGGCTATTTTCTCATAGTTGCCGATTTCATCCGCTGGGCCAAGCAGCAGGGTATTCCGGTGGGGCCGGGGCGCGGATCGGGAGCGGGCTCCCTGGTGGCCTATGCGCTGACCATTACCGATCTTGACCCCTTAAGGTACCAGTTGCTTTTTGAGCGTTTCCTTAACCCGGACCGCCTGTCCATGCCCGATTTTGACATTGATTTTTGCCAGGAGCGCCGCGAGGAGGTCATTTCCTACGTCCAGGGCAAGTATGGCCGCGACCAGGTGGCCCAGATCATAACCTTTGGAACCCTTCAGGCCCGGGCTGCCCTGCGTGATGTGGGCCGGGTCCTGCAAATGCCCTATTCCCAGGTCGATCGCATCTGCAAGCTGGTTCCTTCCAATCCGGCCAATCCGCCAACCATAGCCCAGGCCCTCGAACAGGAGCGGCAGTTGCGGACCATGCGCGACGAGGATGAATCGGTGGCCCAGCTTCTTAGCCTTGCCCAGAGCATCGAGGGCCTTTACCGCCATGCCTCGACCCACGCCGCCGGCATAGTTATCGGCGATCGCCCCCTGCAGGAACTGGTGCCCCTTTACCGTGATCCGCGTTCGGACATGCCGGTGACCCAGTATGGGCAGAAATGGGTTGAATCGGCCGGCCTGGTCAAGTTTGACTTTTTGGGCCTTAAAACCCTGACCATCATTGATCACACGATCAAGATGATAAACCGGGACGGAAAAAAGGTCGTTCTTGACGATATTCCCATAGACGATGAAAAAACCTTTGCCATGTTGTGCAGGGGGGACACGGTCGGGGTGTTCCAGGTTGAGAGTGCGGGCATGCGCCGGGCCCTGATCGAAATGCAGCCCGACCGCTTCGAGGACCTGATTGCCCTCGTGGCCCTTTATCGCCCCGGCCCCATGGATAACATTCCCACCTATTGCGCGGTAAAACATGGCAAGGAAAAGCCCCATTACCTGCATCCAAGTCTCATTCCGATTCTTGAAACCACGTTTGGTGTCATAACCTACCAGGAGCAGGTCCAGCAGATAGGCCGCGACCTTGCCGGTTATACCCTTGCCGAGGCCGATATACTGCGCCGGGCAATGGGCAAGAAGATCCAGTCCGAAATGGATGCCCAGCGTGACCGTTTTGTCTCCGGGGCAGTCGAGCGGGGAATAGAGGAGGACATTGCCAACCGGATTTTTGATGCCTGCGCAAAATTTGCCGAATATGGTTTCAACAAGTCCCACTCTGCCCCTTATGCGTTTCTTACCTATCAGACCGCCTACTTCAAGAGCAATTTCCCCCACGAATTCATTGCCGCCTCCATGACCCTTGACATGGGCAATACCGACAAGCTGGCCGAATTCAAGCGCGATGCCGACCAGCTTGGCATAAGGGTCTTTCCCCCCTGCATAAACCGCTCCCAGGTAGCCTTTGAGGTCATGGACGGGGGCATAAGATATTCCCTTTGTGCGCTCAAGGGAGTTGGCCGCCAGGTCGCCGAACACATAGTAGGTGTTCGTGGAGAAAGGGAATTCCTGGACCTTGCGGACTTTGCCAGCCGCATTGACCCCCGCATCATCAACCGGCGCACGGCTCAGGCCCTGGTGGATTCCGGGGCCTTTGATGCCCTGGTTCCCCACCGGGAGCAGGCTTTCCGGGCCATAGATGCAATAATCGGCAGTTCGCAGCGGGCCGCCAGCAATCGGGCTGCCGGAATTTCGGACATGTTCGAAGCCGACAAGCCCGAGCCGATAATTCTTGATCAGGATTTTACCCGCTGGAGCAACATGGAGCGTCTGGAACGTGAACATTCGGCCATTGGCTTTCATCTTTCCGGCCATCCTCTTGATGATTTTGCTCCGGCTCTGAGAAATTATTCGGTTACCAGCTGGCGCACCCTGCAGGAGTCTGCAAAACAGGGGGAAAGCATTTTCCTGATTGCCGGAACAGTCGTCTCCAGGAATGACCGGCGGACCAGGAAGGGCAAGCCCATGGCTGTTCTCACGTTTTCGGATTCCACCGGCAGTTATGAGTGTCTGTTGTTTTCCGAGCAATTGAGCAAATATGGTGATATGTTGCAGCCCGGAACTTCCGTCATTCTTGACGTGGAGGCAGAGGTTCTAGCCGATGGTATCCGGCTCAGGCTGCTGCGCTGCAGGCCCCTTGAAAATATCGCCAATTCACTTCCCGCTGAAATGACGATATTCGTCAGCGAAGAAAAATGCCTTGATCCGGCATCCCGGTTGCTTGAGACCGGCGGCAACGGTACGGTTTTCATTGTCGTAAGGTCGGCGTGCGCCAGCCGGGAGAGCAGGATAAAACTGGCCGGAAAATATAAATTGAGCCCCGACCTGGTCTGCGGATTAAAGTCCATTGCCGGAATAAATGACGTGAAACTGGACTAGGGGTCATCCCCCCGGCCTTGATCCTTGGGCGTCAGCAGGGGTGTTTGGCGTTTCTTATGTGTCCCTGGCCCCTTTGTTCAAACAATGGTTGCTTCCCGCCCGCTTATGGGTTAATGGCACCGCGACTAAATTCACACACGGGTGTCGATGGCCAGCTGATTGGCCTTCTTCCGGTGGCGGCGCAAACCGTTGCATCATCCCGTGGAGGCATAACCGGTAAAGGAGCATGCATAATGGCATTGCCAGATTTTTCTATTCGTCAGTTGCTTGAAGCCGGTGTTCATTTCGGACACCAGAAGCATCGCTGGAACCCCAAGATGGAACGTTTCATCTTTGGTGTTCGCAACAACATACACATCATGGATCTCAGCCAGACCGTGCCCATGCTTTATCAGGCGCTGCAACTGGTTTCCGACGTGGTTGCCGATGGTGGCCGTGTTCTTTTTGTGGGTACCAAGCGCCAGGCTTCTCCCATAGTTGCCGCAGCGGCCCAGCAGTGCGCGCAATATTATGTCAATTCCCGCTGGCTTGGCGGCATGCTTACCAACTGGCAGACCATTTCCAAGTCCATTTCCCGCCTGCGCGAGCTGGAAAGCCAGGAGGCCGAAGGCGTTCATGGCCTTACCAAGAAAGAACTGCTGCAGCTCTCGCGTGAAAAGGCACGCCTTGACAGGGACCTCGGCGGCATCAAGGACATGGGTCACCTTCCCTCGGTCCTGTTTGTGATCGATACCAACAAGGAGGCCATCGCCATCACCGAGGCCCGCCGTCTTGGCATTCCGGTGATCGCGGTCATTGACTCCAACTCCGACCCTGATGATGCGGACCTGCCGATTCCGGGAAATGATGATGCGGCCCGGGCCATCGAGCTTTATTGCGATCTGATTTCCAAGGCCGCCCTTGATGGCATCGCCCGTTCTTCTGTCGATCAGGGGGCTGATCTTGGAGCCCAGGCCGTTGCACCGGCCGAACCGGTTGTTCAGACTCAGCCCGTTGAGGAGAGCGCCGAACCGGGAACCGTGCAGGATGCCGGACAGGCCCCTGTTCCGGAGGCGGAACACCAGCAAGGCGAAAAACAGCCCGGAGACCAGGCAGAAGACAGGGCGGAAGAAGAAAACCAGGCCCCCGATCAGCAGGAAAAGTCACTTTTTGCCGTTCCCGAAGGCGAGCCTGACGATCTCAAGAAAATTTCCGGCGTAGGCCCGGTCATCGAGAAGAAGCTCAATGCCCTGGGAATTACCAGATATTCCCAGATTGCCGCCTTTTCCCGCGAGGATATTGAAAAGGTCGATCAGGAGCTTAATTTCAAGGGACGTATCGACAGGGACAACTGGCTCGAACAGGCAGAAGAACTGGCCAGGGGCTAGTCCCTGCAAAGACCTGCTTTGTCCGGTTTTGAATTTGAACTTTGATCATTGAAAATACTGGCCCTTTTCGTGGGCCGCAAGCTGAGGAAATCAGGCTATGGCTATTTCTGCATCACAGGTAAAAGAACTGCGCGAACTCACCGGCGCCGGCATGATGGACTGCAAGAGCGCCCTTACTGCCACTGATGGCGACATCGAGGCTGCCATTGACTGGCTGCGTTCCAAGGGTCTTTCAAAGGCCGCAAAGAAATCCGGTCGGGTTGCCGCCGAAGGTCTGGTCGGCGTTGCCACCGGCCAGAACAGGGGAACGGTGGTCGAGGTCAACTCGGAAACAGATTTCGTGGCCCGCAACCAGGAATTTCAGGACCTGGTTTCCGCCATTGCCGTTGCTGCCAACAATAGCAGCGAAAAGGCCGATTCTATGGATGCGGAAAAGGTCAATGCCATGCCTTTTGGTGATTCCGGCATGAACATAGGCGAAAAGATCACGGCAACCGTTGCCACCATTGGCGAGAACATGGTTTTGCGCCGTGCCGCTGCCCTTGAGGTGAATCAGGGGGTGGTTGCCTCCTATATCCATAACGGGGTTGCCCAGGGGCTGGGCCGCATGGGGGTTCTGGTTGCCCTTGAATCCGCTGGAGACCGCGATGTCCTGCTTGGCCTTGGCAAGCAGATTGCCATGCATATTGCTGCCATAAACCCCCTTGCCATTTCTTCAGGCGACATCGATCCCGCCACCCTGGCCCGCGAGCGGGCCGTGTTTACCGAGCAGGCCAATGCTTCGGGCAAGCCGGCAAATATCGTTGAAAAAATGGTCGAAGGACGCATTCGCAAGTTTTACAGCGAGGTCTGCCTGCTCGAGCAGGTCTTTGTCATAGATGGTGAAAACAAGGTTGGTGATGTGATCAAGGCGGCCCAGAAGGATGCCGGAGCAGACATAAGCCTGACCGGCTTCATCCGCATGGCTCTTGGCGATGGGGTCGAAAAAGTCGAGAGTGATTTCGCCTCCGAGGTTGCGGCGGCCGCAGGCAGCTAGTAAACAGGTCCGTGCAAATAGATTCTGTAGATTCTGGCCGGACTTTTCCGGAGCGAGAGGAACTGTCTTGTCTGGCGCCCAACCATATAAACGCATATTGCTCAAGATCTCCGGGGAGGTTCTTGCCGGGGACCGGGATTTTGGCATAGAGCCCGATTTCCTGAAGTCCGTGGCATCCCAGATTGTGGAAACCGCCTCTCTCGGGGTTCAGGTGGCCATAGTCATAGGGGCCGGAAACATATTTCGCGGCCTCAAGG
>WFPQ01000183.1 GCA_015487515.1 Hyphomicrobiales bacterium
GTCTGTAACTCAAGGCTTCGGCCACATGGGGGCGGGTAATCTTTTCTTCCCCCACCAGGTCGGCAAGGGTCCGGGCCACCTTCAGCACCCTGTGATAGGCCCGGGCCGAGAGTGAAAACCGTTCCGATGCCCTTATGAGCAGATCCTGGCTTTCCCTGTCGGGAGAGGCTATTTTTTCAATGAGGTCGGGGCTGGCAGCCGCATTCGTGTGCACGTGGGAAATTCCCATTTCCAAGAACCGTTCCCTCTGGCGCTCCCGGGCGGCCCTTACCCGTTGTGCAACCTGTTTCGAACTCTGGGCCTTTGCGGGTTCGATCATTTCGCGGGCCGAAATTGCCGGAACATCCACCCTGAGATCGATGCGGTCAAGAAACGGTCCCGAAATGCGGGACTGGTAATCGGAGGCACAGCGTTCGCCGCGCCTACAGGTATGGCCCGGAGTTCCCGCAAGTCCGCACTTGCACGGATTCATGGCGGCAACCAGTTGAAACCTGGCCGGGTAGGTTACCCTTGCATTGGCCCGGGCAATGGATGCCTTTCCATCTTCCAGGGGCTGGCGCAGCCCGTCCAGGACCCTTGGGGAGAATTCTGGCAATTCATCCAGGAACAGCACCCCGTTATGGGCCAGGGAAACCTCCCCCGGCTGTATTTTGATGCCGCCGCCCACCAGGGCCGCCATGGAAGCGGAATGATGGGGGCTGCGAAACGGTCTCTGGTCCGAAATCTTTCCGTCGGTCAGCTGGCCGGCCATGGACCGGATCATGGAAACATCCAGCATCTCGCGCGGGTCGAGGGGCGGCAATATGGAAGGCAGGCGGGCCGCCAGCATTGACTTGCCGGCCCCGGGGGGGCCGACCATCAACAGGTTGTGACCCCCGGCCGCAGCGATCTCCAGCACCCGCCGGGCCAGTTCCTGGCCACGGATTTGTGCAAGATCGGGAAGTTTTCCTCCCCCCTCGTGCCTGGTGGCAACTGGGCGGGGGCAAAGCTGGTTGCCGGCCAGGTGATTGGCAAGGGCAAGAAGGTCCGCAGGAGCTATGATGTCAATGTCCTGGCTGGCCCAGGCCGCCTCCGGCCCCGATGCCTTTGGGCAGATTATGCCCATGTCGCGGGAGTTGGCCGCAATGGCGGCGGGCAGGGTACCGGCAACGGGGGAAATGCGTCCGTCAAGGGCCAGTTCCCCCAGTACCAGAAAATTCTGCAGTGCATCACCGGGTACGGCCCCGATTGCTCCCATCAGGCCCAGGGCAATGGGCAGGTCATAGTGGGAGCCCTCCTTGGGCAGGTCCGCCGGGGCAAGGTTTATGGTGATGCGCTTGGGTGGCATGCCAAGGCCGGAAGCAATCAGGGCCGCCCTGACCCGCTCCTTGCTCTCGGCTACTGCCTTGTCGGGCAGTCCGACGATATTGAAGGCGGGAAGGCCGGAGGCAACCTGAACCTGAACGTCCACAAGCACCGCCTCTATGCCCTGAAAGGCGACCGTCTGCACCCGCGTAACCAATTGGAATTCTCCCGCACCCGCATCAATGGTTTGACTCAAGCGCTAACAGAATATGGCTGCCACTTCAAGAACATTAAGTGAACATGCCCGGGGAGCGTGCAATGATTGCCGCCCCTTTTCCGGCCTATCCCAGCAATCCGCTGGCCTTTATGCCGTCGAATACGAACTGCACGGCCAGGGCCACCAGCAATATGCCCACGATCCTTGAAACCACGGAAAGGCCGGTAAATCCCAGCAGCCGCTGGATGGGGGTTGCCATCAGCAGCATCACCCAGGTCAGGGCCATTATCGAGAGCAGGCCCGCCAGTACCAGCCAGAATTCTGTTTCCGTGGTGCTGCCGGTGGTTAGCAATATGACGGCGGAAATGGAACCGGGTCCGGCCAGCAGCGGCATAGCCATGGGAAATACGGAAATATCATCGCGCCGGCGGCTTTCCGCATCTTCCTTGTTGGTGGTTGAGGTTCCTCCCGAATGGCGGGCAAATACCATGTCTATGCCGATCAGCAGCAGCAGTATTCCACCCCCCGTTCTAAGGGCCGGTATGGTTATGCCGAACAGGTCGAGGATCTGGTTGCCCAAAAATGCGAACATCAGCTGTATGAAGGTGGCTATCAGCACGCCCCGGGTGGCAAATTTCAGGCGCTCGCCGGCACTGTTGTCCTTGGTAAGGGCTGCAAAGATGAATGCAATATCCGCCGGTCCAACGGTTGCAAAAAAGGTGGCTAGTGCAACTAGATAGGTTGAGGACATGGGTCATTGCTTTCGTTTGCTGGCCTGGGCGCGCTTATGGCATATATCGTGCCTGGCAGAATTTGTTTGCTATTGGCGGCGTTTTTCGATGGCATCCAGTATCATCGAGGCGATGTCGGGGCCGCCAAAACGCTTTATTTCCCGGATTCCGGTCGGTGAAGTCACGTTGATTTCGGTCAGGCAGTCTCCGATCACGTCTATTCCGACGAAAATGAAGTCCCGTTCCTTAAGGGCCGGTGCAATCCTTGCGCAGATTTCCCTTTCCCTGCCTGTAAGTGGAGACAGTTCCGGTCTGCCGCCCGCATGCATGTTCGAGCGGGCCTCTCCCCTGGCCGGTATCCTGTTCAGCCCGGCCACCGGCTCCCCGTCAATTATGATTATGCGCTTGTCCCCCTTTCTCACGTCGGGCAGATATTTTTGAATCATGAACGGTTCGGTAAAGTTTTCTTCGAACATTTCCAGCAGGGACATCAGGTTCTGGTCATCCTCTCGGATGAAAAACACCCCGGCCCCGCCATTGCCATGCAGGGGTTTTACGATGATGTCCTTATG
>WFPQ01000184.1 GCA_015487515.1 Hyphomicrobiales bacterium
TGCAGGTTCCGTGATTTCCCTGTTTGGCAGGGCTGAATTCAGGGTCTGGCGTGCGGCAGGTTTTTTGTTTTTTTCCGCGGTTGTGCTTGCCCTGCTCCTGATCAGGGGAATTGACAGTTGGGGGTTTGATTCGTCCGGTTTTGCGGTGTTTGATTTTGCCAGTTGGGGAGTTGTCGGCTGGGGTTTTGCGGCCTGTTTCTTTCTTGGCGCAACGGTCTGGATGACCGATACGGGGGCTTTGCTGGCCGGGCGTCATTTTCGGGGAGCCAAGCTCAACCCCGGCATATCGCCGGCCAAGACCTGGTCGGGCGCCATTGGTGGGCTGCTCTCCGGCACTCTTAGCGGTCTTTTGGTCTGGTTTTTCGTTTCTCCCTCTCCGTGGTGGATAGGGATGCTGATTGCGGCTTCTGTTTCGATTTTTGGCCAGGTGGGAGACCTGGCTGAAAGTGCAGTCAAGCGTCATTTCAGGGTCAAGGACAGCGGTGACGCCATTCCCGGACATGGGGGTTTGCTGGATCGCATAGACAGCCTTACATTTGGCGCATTGCTGGTGTTTGCCATCGGGGCCCTCAATTCGGGTTCCCGGTTTGTCGCCCAGGGGCTGTTCATATGGTAAACATTTTTCGGCGTCTTGTCGTTTGTCCCCGTACCGATTTCTTCGTTCCAGTGGGCCTGACTGGTTGAAACGATTGCAATGCCGATGAATTTCTTGATCTGGATTTGAACTATGATTGAATTCGCCTGGTGGCTCCTTTCCTATGTCCTGCCATTTCTGCTGGTCTTGACGATAATAGTTTTCGTGCACGAGATGGGCCACTATCTGGTTGCCCGCTGGAACGGGGTTGCCATTCAGACTTTTTCCATAGGTTTTGGCCGGGAGATTTTGGGTCATACCGACAGGCACGGTACCCGCTGGCGCATTTCCATGATTCCCCTTGGCGGCTATGTGCGTTTTGTCGGAGACATGAATGCGGCCAGTCTCAACGATCCCGAATTTGCAGCCAGGATCCCCCCGGAATTAAGACCGCACCTGTTTTCACAAAAATCGGTCTGGCAGCGCATGGCCGTTGTCATTGCAGGCCCTGCCGCCAACGTGATCTTTACGTTCGTGGTGCTTTACGGTCTCCTGCTGGGGGTTGGCAGGTTTTACACGGAGCCGGTCATTCAGGACGTCATTACCGATTCCGTTGCTGCCGAGGCCGGTATTCTGCCCGGCGACAGGATACTTGCGGTTGATGGCTATGCGGTGCGCGGCTTCAATGATTTCCAGCGTCTTGTTTCCAGCAGCCCCGAGCGCCCGGTAACAATTTTGCTGGATCGCCCGGGCCGCCAGCTTGAAGTTTCCCTGGTGCCCGAGGCGGTCACGGTCACGGATCGTTTCGGCAACCAGAATCGCATTGGCCGCATAGGGGTTTCGCGCAGTGTCAGCCCTGAGGACGTTGTCAGGTTTTATCCCGGCCCGTTCGAGGCCATGTCCATGGCGGCTGAAGAAATGATATTTCTTCTTGACCGGACCTTTGCCTTTCTGGCTGATTTTTTCGTGGGACGCGGTGATGTGGAACAGCTTGGCGGCCCCATAAAGGTGGCCCAGATTTCGGGGGAGGTGGCGACTCTGGGATTTGTTGCCCTGTTGAATCTGACGGCCCTGCTGTCCCTGAACATAGGAATTTTCAATCTTTTTCCCATTCCCATGCTCGATGGTGGTCATCTGGTCTATTACCTGATCGAAGCGGCAAAGGGCAGTCCTCTGAGCCAGCGTGTTCAGGAGATGGGTTTTCGTTTTGGCATGGCACTGGTTGTCATGCTGATGATATTTACCATAGTGAACGATATTTTTTGAAAAACCCCTGAAAAATCCACTTGTTGCAAGAATGTACCTTGCGAAATATTTACTGCCAAAATGCGTGATGCGGGTTGCTCTTGGTCGAAAATCAGGTAAAACATTCAACTGATGAATGCTATTGGATGCTGTGCTGGCGATTCTCGGCGGCCGGTGCGGGGAAAGTCGGGATATCTGTAACGAGAATTCAATATCAGCAACGAGAATTCAAAAGAATAAATTAAGACTGACAAAATAAATAAGACTAACGGCTGTTGAGGGCACCATGATCCAACGTAATCTGCTTCGTAGTTTTGTTCTCTCGCTTGCCCTGGTGCTTTTGGCGCCCCTTGGCGGGCCGGGGCTTGGGATTTTTGGTGTAGAGGCCGCCCAGGCCCAGACGGTTTCCCGCATTGTGATTTCAGGCAATTCCAGGGTAGATGACGTCACTCTTCGTTCCTATCTCACGATCCGTGTCGGCGATGCTGCCACGAGTGCCAGGATCCAGTCTTCCATTTCCTCACTCAATGCCACCGGCCTTTTCAGTTCGGTCAGCGTCCGTTATTCCAACGGCACCCTTTCGGTCAGCGTGCGCGAGAATCCCATCGTTGCCTCCGTGCTGTTCGAAGGCAACCAGAGGTTTGCCGATGACAAGCTGATAGCCCTTGTCAATCTTGCCTCTCGTGGCACCTTTACCCAGGAGCGCCTGCAGGGGGACATTTCTGCCATACGTTCCATTTACGAGGGAGCCGGCTATACCAATGTTTCGGTTACTGCCCGCACCGAGGCAGTAGAAGATGGGCGCATGCGCGTTGTTTTCGTCATTGACGAAGGTGATCGTGCGGGCATTGCTGCCATCAACTTCACCGGTAACAATGCCTTTAGCGCCGAGACATTGAAGGGTGTCATAAGCACCCGCGAGAGCAATCTGCTCAGCTGGCTGCTGAATGATGACGAACTCAAGCAGGAAAAACTGGATCAGGACAAGGAACGCATCCGTTATTATTATGTGAACCGCGGATTTCCTGATGCCCGTGTTCTTTCTGCCGTTGCCGAGTTTGATGCCGAGCGCAATGCCTATTTCGTTAGTTTCACGATTTCCGAGGGCGAGCGCTACACTTTTGGTGAGATAGGCATTGAAACCTCCATCCCCGGTCTTGATACCGAGGCCCTGAAATCGAGCATCCGCACCTATCAGGGTGATACCTATTCTTTCCGTGACTTGCAGCGTTCGGTCGAGGATCTGGCATTCCGTGCAACGGGGCAGGGTTATGCCTTTGCCGATGTGCGTCCCCGTTTGGACAGGGATGTTACCAACAAGATTTTCAACGTTACCTACCTGATTGACCAGGGAGCCCGCATATATGTGGAGCGCATCAACATAGTGGGAAATACCAAGACCCGGGACTCTGTCATTCGCCGCGAACTTGATTTTGTGGAGGGCGATCCGTTCAACCGGTCCATGGTTGCCCGTGGTCAGGCTGCCATTGAAAAGCTTGATTATTTCTCGTCCGTGGAAATTTCCACCCAGATGGGGAGTGCTGCCGACAAGGTAATTCTGAACATTTCCGTGGTCGAAAAATCCACGGGAGATTA
>WFPQ01000185.1 GCA_015487515.1 Hyphomicrobiales bacterium
GATTTTATGCCGGCCTCTTCCCCCGATTGATATTCCATCATTTCGACCTTGAATTTCTGCCGTTCCGCCCAGCGCTGATACATGCGCAGCAGCATGGCCGCCCAGTCGCAGCTCTCGGTTCCCCCGGCCCCCGCATGCACCTCCACATAACAGTCATTTGCATCTGCTTCCCCCGACAACAGGGTTTCGATTTGCAGGCGGGCCGCAGTCTTTGCCAGTTTCACCAAGGCATTTTCGGCCTCGGTCACCACGTTCTCATCCCCTTCCTCTTCTCCCATTTCTATCAGTTCCACATTGTCAGAAAGCTGGCTTTCCAGTTCCTGAACCATGGAAATCTGTGCTTCCAGCACCTGGCGTTCACGCATGACAGCCTGGGCTTTTTCCACATTGTCCCAGAGATCGGGGGCCTCGGCCCGGGCATTCAGATCATCCAGGCGGGTCTGGGCCGTATCCCAGTCAAAGATGCCTCCTCAGCAGGCTTATGGCCTGCTCGATTTGATCTACGATATTCTGAATTTCACTACGCATCGGCTCTTTCCGCTGTCTTGAAAAACGATTCGAAAAAACAATTTCTGAAATTTGGTTTCTTACCTGAATTTCATGCCGGGAAAACCCGTTCCCATCATATACAGGACAAAAAACATACCCGGAACATAATTGTCCCGGTTTTTTTACCCCTGGGCGCCTTGTCTAGAACAGACCTCCCCGCCCGGCATCAAGGTCCACATTGCCCCCCTCGATATTAAGGAAGGCATCCGAATCAACCCCGATCACCGAAGTGACCAGGTTGGGGCCGGTGCCCGGCTTGAAGCCCTCCAGTATGGCCTGGCCGCCGGAAATGGCCTTGGTACCTGATTCCGGGTCGATCCATATCTGGGTCATTCCGGGGGGAATGTTGAACGGAGTCGGCGGCACCCCGACCAGGGCATCCTTCATGAATGCGGTAAAGATGGGTGCGGCCAGACCGCCTCCGGTTGCGGCCCGTCCCATGCTGGCCGGCTGGTCATAACCCACATACACCCCAACCGCCAGCTGGGGAGTAAACCCGATGAACCATGCATCCTTGTATTCTGACGAGGTTCCGGTCTTTCCTGCCACCGGTCGGCCCAGCACGGCAACGCTGCGGGCCGTCCCCCTCTGCACCACCCCTTCCATCATCGAAGTTATCTGGTAGGCGGTCATGGGATCCAGGATCTGTTCACGATTATCGATTATCAGGGGCTCGGACTGATTTTGCCATGAATCGGCAACACAGCCATCGCAAATGCGTTCGTCATGCCTGAATATGGTTACCCCGTTGCGGTCCTGGATCCTGTCGATCAGGGTCGGCGTTATGCGCCGTCCTCCATTGGCAATGGTTGCAAAGGCCGAGGTCATCTTCATGTCGGTGGTTTCCCCGGCCCCCAGGGCCATGGAAAGAACCGGCAGCAACTGATCGTAAAGTCCGAACATGCGGGCATATTCGGCCACCATGGGCATGCCGATGTCCTGGGCCAGGCGTACCGTCATCACGTTACGCGAACGCTCTATACCCTGCCTTAGGGTCTGGGGTCCGTAAAATTTTTCCGAATAGTTTTCCGGTCTCCATCGGGTCCCGTCATTGTTGATGATCTCCAGCGGCGCATCCAGCACCACCGAAGCCGGTGTATAGCCATTGTCAAGAGCAGCCGCATAAACTATCGGCTTGAACGAGGAGCCGGGCTGACGCAAGGCCTGGGTAGCCCGGTTGAATTCCGAATTGGCAAAGGAAAATCCTCCCACCATGGCCAGAACCCGCCCGGTGCGCGGATCCATAGCCACCAGCGCCCCTTCGGTCTTGGGAATCTGCTTCAGGGTATATACCCCCTCCTTGCCTTCGACCGGCATCACGTAGATCACGTCCCCAACCTTTAACAGCTTGTCCAGATCCGGTTTTATCCAGCTCATTTCCGCCCCCGGAAGCCGCCCGGTTATGCGCTCTTCCGAAATGGCCCCGTTCGCTTCCGGGCTGGGTCTGATGCCGATTTTGGCCTCGTTCCTTTCCATCTCCAGCACGACCGCCAGCTTCCATTCCGGCACATCCCACAACGGTTCGGTCTCGAACAGGGTTTCTCCCCAGTCCTGGCCTAGTTCTATGTTCTTGACCGGTCCCCGGTAACCCTTGGTCTGGTCAAAATCCACCAGCCCGTCGATCAGGGCATTGCGCGCCAGAACCTGCAGCCTGGAATCAAGGGTTGTACGCACCGAGAGCCCCCCCCCATAAAGCGTGTCTTCTCCGTAGAGATCCAGCAGGCGCCGGCGCACCTCCTCGGTGAAATATTCCGCGTAATACAGTTGCGAGCCGCCCCGGCGCAAAACCACGTTCAGCCCCTCGGCCTTGGCCTCGTTTGCCTGCTCCTCGGTTATGTAGCCATCCTCGAGCATGCGGGTTATTACATAATTGCGCCGCTCTATGGCTTCCTTGGGGCGCCTGAAGGGATTGTAGTTGGCCGGCCCCTTGGGCAGGGCAGCCAGATAGGCTGCCTCGGACAATGTCAACTCGTAAAGGGCCTTGTCAAAATAGTTCAGGGCCGCCGCCGCTATGCCATAGGAATTGAAACCGAAGAATATCTCGTTCAGATATAGTTCCAGAATCTCGTATTTGCTGAAAGTTTCCTCGATGCGAATGGCCAGCAGGGCCTCGCGTATCTTGCGATACCAGGTCTGCTCCCGGGTCAAAAGAAAATTCCTGGCCACCTGCTGCGTTATCGTGGAAGCTCCGACCAGCGGCCCGTTTCTTCCCTCGATCATTTGAAGGATATTGTCCCTGGCCGCCCTTATGACCCCGTCGAACGCTATTCCCCCATGGGTGAAAAAGTTCTTGTCCTCCACGGCGACGAAGGCATTCACCACCATTTCGGGGACAGTCTCGATGGGTTGAAACAGGCGTCTCTCGCGTGAAAATTCGGCCAGCAGGGTGCCATCCGCCGCATGAACCCTGGTGGTGATCGGCGGCTGGTAATTCTTAAGAGCGGTATAATCAGGCAACTCCTGGGAGATCGACCAGACCAGATATCCGATCGCCCCAAGCCCTATCAGGCCCACGAACAGGCCAAATCCAAACAACCATCCGAGCAATCGAAACATTTATGTGCAGTCCTAAAAAACATATCTGGAACGAAATGCCCGGAGCCAAAACACCCGGGCAGCATCCGCCAGCATAACCATAACAGGCGAGCGTTGAAACCAAAAGCGGGGCAAAATTGTGAATAGTTCGATCAACTATGATCCATTGCCGTCAAAATAAGCCCCGATCCCGCGTGCCACCGCATCGGCCACCCTTTTTCGCCATTGCTCCGACTTCAGATTGCGCACGTCCAGGTCATTGGACAGGAAGCCAAGTTCCAGCAGGATCGAGGGCACATCGGGGGATTGCAATACGAAAAAATCGGCCCTTCGCATGGGAAAACGCCTTATCCTGACGCTCTGGCGCAATTGCTCGACAATGGAAAGTCCCACCATGAAAGACTGGCGGCGCATTTCCCTTCGCATCAGATCTACCAGAATGTCTACCAGCCTTTCCTCGCTCTTCTCCGATTGTCCCAGACCGAATCCGGCCAGCAGGTCAGCCTTGTTTTCATTTTCTGCCAGCACCTTGTCAAGCACGTCCGTTGCCTGCTCATCACGAATATAAACACTGGCCCCGCGAATTTGCGTATCCTCGAACGAATCCGCATGCAGGGAAATCAGCAGATCGGCCCTGTTGTCCCGTGCCAGTTGCACCCTTTCCTCCAGCATCACCGCCACATCCCCCTCCCGCGTCAGGGCCACGTCGAAACGTCCCGAGGCAATCAGTACCTCACGCAATTCCCTGGCAAACAGCAGGGTGATTTCCTTTTCCTGGACCCCGTCGGGAGACCTGGCTCCCCCGTCAGCCCCTCCATGTCCCGGATCGATCAATATCAATGGCCTTGAATCGGACTGGACCTTGGAAGCTCCCGGGGCATCGGATACATGATCCATTTCAGCCCTGAACAAGTCCTGCCCTTCCTGATTTCCCCCTGCATCTTCCTTCTGCCCGGCAATGGCAAGAAAAGCCTCCCTGTCGGCCCTTACCCGGGCGCTGAATTCCTCGTCGCTGGCCCCGATGATATCCACCACCAGCCGGGCAGGCTGGTCGTCAAAGGGCTCCAGCACATAGGCCTGTTGCACCTGGGCACTGGCCGAAAGCAAAAGGGTGGTCCGCAGGCGGTCTTCTCCGATCATGGAAATTTCATAGTTTTTTATCAGTCCCTGCCCGGCCGCCTCTCCCCGGTCCCGGGCCCTGGAGCCCGACACCCGCACATCAACGGCAATCCGCCTGGGCTCATCAAGGGAAACAAAGGCAAAGGAACTGGTCTCGCTCAAGTCAATGACCAGGCGCGCCCTTTGCGGCGTGCTCGAAACCCTTACCGCCAGGGCAACCGGCAAGGCCTGCAGGGCGTCCTGGTCCTGCATGGAATTCTGCCCTTCACCCTCCTGCCCCGCGGCAGCCGAAATCAGGGTCATGAGGATGGCAAGAGCCGCCACAATGACATGGAGCCCCAAGCGCAATACGGCAGGCACCGGCAACAGTATGCTAAATGCCGGTAGCTGGAATTTTATCGGAATTACCGCCCTGTTCGACTGTTCCATGCCACTGCCCTGCTCCAGTCCCTGTTCCACCCGCACTCCTGATAAAAGCCCGAGGCCACACCAAAAAGAAGTCGCAGCAGGGCAGAATTGGTATGTTTGCACACCATCGTCAATCGTTTTTTGCAATATTGCTTCTGCCGGATCATTTTCATTCTTCCCCATAGCGGCTTCCCCGCAATTCCCCCCGTCAACCAAAATGAATTTTGTTTGCACTGCTTTTACATCTTTTTTGTTGCCAAATCATTCCGGCGCCCGTAAAGCGATATTGAGGATATGGTTTGTCCACTCGATTCCTTCGAAGACTGAAAAACATTGGCGGTGCTTCAAGATATTGACTGATGAAACCGGTGACGTAGAAAACCCCCGCTAACAGGGAAAGACAGGGCAAGACGGCCGGTTTCTCGACATGCGGCCCCTGATGAAACGGGACCTTGTGCAGCGGCTTCTTATCATGCCCCCCTTGTATCGGGCGGAAATGACACGACATACCACCTCGTTGGAATTGCGGTCCCCTCTATTGCGGCCGCTGGTGCGGGGCATTTACAAATGCTGCCCCCAAACGAAAGAGAACACATGAGCGACTCGCCGCAACATCTGGAATTACGGACAGGGAAACTGTCCGAATCAGTGTCTTGCGACGTGATTTTTGCTCAACCTCCCATTTACCATGGCTCCGGTCACTGCACAGCACCTGACCCGGCCTCAATTTTGAAAAAATCTGCCTCGCATGGCGCGATGAAGCCGAACCGGACTTTCAGTTCCGGCTTCACTCGCGCGCGAGCGCCTGGAGCAAGAATTTATGACTACCAAACGCATGCTGGTCGATGCCAGCCACCCGGAAGAAACCCGGATAGTAATCACTAGCGGAAACAAGCTGGACGAATTTGACTTTGAAGCTGCCAACAGGCGCCAGTTACGCGGGAACATCTACCTTGCCAAGGTTACAAGGGTTGAACCTTCCCTGC
>WFPQ01000186.1 GCA_015487515.1 Hyphomicrobiales bacterium
GCATGGTGGCATCACCCCCGTCATCCAGAATGAGGTTGGCGGTCTCTCCGTTTCCCCAGTCCAGTATGCGGTCGGCAAAGTCCCAGTATTCCTCAAGGGTTTCTCCCTTGTGGGCAAAAACCGGTATTCCTGCGGCGGCAATTGCTGCTGCCGCATGATCCTGGGTCGAATATATGTTGCAAGAGGCCCAGCGCACCTGGGCCCCCAGGTCCACCAGGGTTTCTATCAGAACGGCAGTCTGTATGGTCATGTGCAGCGATCCGGCAATGCGCGCGCCCTTCAGGGGCTGGGAGTCCCTGAATTCCCTGCGAATGGCCATCAGCCCCGGCATTTCGATTTCCGCCATGGAAATTTCCTTGCGGCCGAAATCCGCCAGAGAAATGTCTCTGACTGCATAATCGTTCTTGTTGGCGTTCATGGGCGATGCTCCAGCATGTGAAAATTAGAGATATGGATAGTGCGGTTTTCGGCTTTTGGGTTGTAGGGGCAGCCGATTCCTTTGATCAGCGTTATCGCAAATGATATAAAGAAATGTTTATATGAGGACCAGATAAAAATACAAGTGATTTGTTGATTATTGCTGTTTTTGCTGTTTTCTGGCTTTTGTTCTTCAATGCGGCAAAGAGGTTTAATGCGGCAAAGAGGTTTCCATGCGCTTGTCCAAGGTGTCTTCAGATGTTTTACCTGCCACCAGGAGTTGCTTTTGCCCTAGAAACTTTCCTTTTCGCCGGTTCCGTCATTGTCTTCGTCAAATCCGCAATCCACCAGTTGGGACAGGGCATCCAGCACCTGTCTGGCCTGAAGTCCCGTTGCCCTGACCAGGATCGATGAGCCGGGGCCTGCCGCCAGCATCATCAGTCCCATGATCGAGGTGCCGCCAACGGTCATGCCGTCCTTGCTTACCTGAACGTTTGCATCAAACATTTCTACCGTGCGCACGAACCTTGCCGATGCGCGGGCATGCAGCCCCCTGGCATTGCATATCCGCATCATTTGAGTGAGCGTATGATGACCCTTGCTGGTATGACTGGTGATTTCTTGATCGGGCATGGCGTCCTGGCAGGTTTTGGCAAAGGATTACTTGTGAGAAACGGCTGCTTCCTGGCAAAAGTCCCCTTGCAGGTCACGACATCAGGCAACCAGGCCTTGCCCTGAAATGGATGAACCGGGCCAGGGGATGCAGGGGGCGATTTTCAAGGTCTGAAAGTTCGGCCCCCGGAGCCGGATTGTCAATATTTTATCCCCCGAACAGTTTCCTCCTGTGGATTGCCTATGATCTTGCTCTTTGTTTCCGGTTCAGCAGTCCTAGCCCAGAATATCATTGGCCGCATTTATATATTTGCGTCCGGCTTCCTGGGCCTCCCGGGCGCATTCCCTCAAGCCCTGGTCTGATCTTGTCCGGGCCAGCTTGACCAGCATTGGAAGGTTTACACCGGCAATGACTTCGATCTGGCGGTTCTGCATGATGGAAATTGCCAGGTTTGACGGGGTACCGCCAAACATGTCGGTCAGGACGATCACGCCTTTGCCGCTGTCAGCCTTCTCGACCGCGTTCAATATGTCATTGCGCCGTTCTTCCATGTCGTCATCGGGACCGATGCAAACGGTTTCGCATCTTTCCTGTGGCCCGACCACATGTTCAAGGGCAGAGCGAAATTCCAGTGCCAGCCTGCCATGGGTAACCAAAACCATTCCTATCATCTTCATTCCCCGCAAATTGGCATGTCGAAACGATTTGACTGATTAAAAACCACTCGCCAAAGTCTGGTCGGGAAAGTTTGACCGGGCAAAATCCCGCTTGCAAGCTAAATCTGTTCGAAAGACCTTTCTTTTTCCGGGTTATTTTGCCGCAACCTGTTTCTGTTGTTGTTGTCTGTTGCCGGTTTTTGGATTTTCTGTCGGTTTTTGCCGGCATTATCCCGTGGTCATTTTGCTGCAGGATCCCCTCAGGATCCCCTGGGGCAGTTTGGACCGAAGGTTCTGCCGGCCCGTTCCTGATCTGGCTTTTGACACGGAATGTCCCCGGGCCCCGCCTCTCATGCTCTGTGCAGGTGCTCTGTTCGGGTGGTCCGTTTCAGATGCTCCCCCCGTTTTCCGCCATGCAGTTCTGCCCCCGGGGTACTTTTGGCCCTTTTGGTATCTGGGCCCTTTGTTTTTCTGGTTCAGTTCTGGTTCAGAACGGCCTGCCAGTATTTCCGGGCCACTTCGCTCAGATGCCGGTCCATGGCATCGGCGGCCTTTTCCACGTTTTTCTCCCTGATGGCATCAAGGATCCTCTGATGCTGTTCCACCACGCTTTCAAAACTGGTATTGGCGGCCGATGATTTTATCCTTTGATCCTTCAGCCAGTCGGAAAGGGCTGCATTCAGGCTTTCAAATACCGGGTTCTTCGAGACCCTGGCGATCTCCAGGTGAAAGGCGATGTCGGTCCGCACGAAACTGTCCAGGTCCCTGGCCGAACGGTTGGCCTCAAGGGCTCTTTGCAGTTTTTCAATATCCTCCTCGCTCGCCATCTTGGCGGCCCGCCGTGCCAGCCCTATTTCCAGCAGCGCCCTTGCATCCTGCATTTCCCGAAGCCCCTCGGGCCGGTTCATGTAATGGCGCATGGAACCCGAAAGCTCGGCAAAAATACCATCCACTGTCGGGGTGGACACCCGTGGAACCGCCCCTGGACGCGAGGTAAGAAGCCCCTGGCGCTGCAGGGAGAACAGGGCCTCGCGAACCGAGGAACGGCCCGCGTCAAAATCCTCCATGATCTGGCGTTCGGCAGGCAGCCTGTCCCCGGGCTTCAGCTTGCCCGACAGAACCAGAAGTTCAAAATGTTCAGCAATTTCCTGATACTTCTTGCGCGCCATGTCTCCACCAAAAAAATATGCACGAAACATGAATAACAGCATCAGACAATTCGTCCAACCCCCGTAAAAACAACAGATCATACATAAAAACAAAAACACCAGCTTGAACTGGAAAATGAATACTGCTAAACTTGTAAGACCAAATAGTCAGGATCAGTATGATATGCCGAAATTGGCGGCTAACCTTTCAACCCTGTTTCAGGAGTTTCCCCTTGAGGACCGCCCGGCAGCCGCTGTCAGGGCGGGTTTTCTGGCGGCGGAAATAAAGTTTTTTGAACGATATCCATGTGATGATTTTATCGGAAATCTTGCAGCCAGCGGTCTTGAACTGAACCTGTTCAACGCCAGCCCCGGCAATCTTGGAGCCGGTGAGTTCGGAATGGCTTCGTTCCGGGAACACCGCAAGAGATTCGAGGAGGGATTGCTAAGGGATCTGGCCCTTGCCGACAGGCTGGGCACGAAAAAAATGCATGTTCTTTGCGGAATGCGGGATGAAAGTCTTTCAGAACAGGAACAGCATGAAGCGGCGCTGGATGCTTATAAATGGGCGGCCGGGGTGGCTGGCGAACACGGGGTTACATTGCTTGTCGAGCCGATTTCCCATGCTGCCATCCCCGGCTATTTCATCCATTCCCTGGATCAGGCTGTCCGCATGGTCCAGGATGTGGGGGCTGACAATTTCAGGATATTGTTTGATTTTTTCCATATGCAATTTGCCGGTGGCGACATTTCGCGGCGCCTTGACGATGTCGGGCACCTGATCGGTCATGTTCAGATTGCCGCAACTCCCTCCCGCCATGAGCCCGACCATGGGGAACTGAATGTGGATTTCATATTCGAGCGCCTGGATGCCATGGGATATTCCGGCTGGGTCGGATGTGAATACAATCCGAGAACGACCACCCTTGCCGGTCTTGGCTGGGCCAGAAAATGGCTGCAGGCCGACAGAAGACCTTCTCCTGCCGTGCCCGGCCCTGGAGAAAGTTCGCAGGCAGATGGCGGCAATATTCTTCCCCGTGGAACTCTCCTGGGCCGGGTCTGGGATCCGGAAAAGTCGGGCCCCTGCATAGTCACGGTGCGTGACGGGGTGGTATTTGACATAACATCAAGACAGGCGCCCCTTTGCAGCGATATCTGTGAAATGGATGATCCGGCCGGTTTTGTCCGCAACGCCAAAGGTCGTCGCATTGGTGAACTCTCGTGGCTTCTGGATGCTGCTTCTGGCCCTGATACCCTGCATTTGCTGGCCCCTTGTGATTTGCAGCCCATAAAGGCCTGCGGGGTGACCTTTGCAAAGTCCATGCTCGAACGGGTAATTGAAGAGCAGGCCTTGGGTGATCCCGGGAGGGCCGAAATCATCCGCAGCCGGGTAAGGCATGTCATCGGGGACAGCCTGCACCGGTTGCAGGCAGGTTCCGAACAGGCCGAGCGGGTAAAGCAGACCCTGGTTGAAGAGGGGCTGTGGAGCCAGTATCTTGAGGTTGGTATAGGCCCGGATGCGGAGGTTTTTTCCAAGGCCCAGATACTCTCGTCGGTCGGCCATGGGGCGAAAATAGGTCTGCATCCGTCCTCCGAATGGAACAATCCTGAGCCGGAGCTTGTTCTGGCCATTTCGAGTGCCGGAAGGATAGTTGGGGTCAGCCTAGGCAATGATGTCAACCTCAGGGATATAGAGGGACGCTCCGCCTTGTTGCTGTCCAGGGCCAAGGATAATAATGCCTCCTGTTCCATCGGGCCGTTCATCAGGCTTTTTGATGAAGATTATGCCCTTGATCAGGTTCGAATGGCCGAGTTGCTGCTAACGGTGGAGGGCATGGACGGCTATGTGTTGAGGGGCAGGTCTTCCATGGCTTCCATGAGTCGAGATCCTGTCGATCTGGTGGCCCAGACCATTGGCCCGCACCATGACTATCCCGACGGTCTTATGCTGTTTCTGGGTACCGGATTTGCTCCGACAAAAGACAGGGATGTCAAGGGGCAGGGCTTTACCCACAAGCTGGGCGATCGCGTAACCATAAGCTGCAACGGCCTGGGAAGCTTGCAAAACGTTGTAGATATTTCAAATAATTGTCCGCCATGGAGCTTTGGGGTGAGGGAACTCATGGGCAATCTTTCCGGTCGTGGCCTGCTTTGAGTCCAGCTTTTGGGGAAGCGGGGCTTTTGCCCATGGGAATTCGGGCTGTCCGGATGGCGGCTTCAACATGGGTTTCAGAATATTTTAAGGAAGAAACATGCAGCAGAACAAACACCTGATTGCCGGAAACTGGGTTGGAGGAGAAGGCCGGTTTGCCAACGATCCCGTTGATGGCAGCAGGGACTGGTTTGCCCAGGGTCGGCCGGAACATGTCAATGCCGCCGTTGAGGCCGCCGAGCAGGCATTCGAATCCTATGGTGCCACGCCCCGCAGCCGGCGTGCTGATTTTTTGCGTGCCATTGCTAAAGAGATAGAAACCCGTGCAGAAGAAACGACCCTGACCGGCAGCCGGGAAACCGGCCTGCCCGGGCCCCGCCTCGAGGGGGAGAGGGGACGCACCGTCAACCAGTTTTTGATGTTTGCCGATCATATCGAGAAGGGGGACTA
>WFPQ01000187.1 GCA_015487515.1 Hyphomicrobiales bacterium
CAGCCCCTTGAGCGGCCATTACCGGGAAAATTCCAGAGGCGCGCCCGGCAACAGCAAATTCAAGGCAACATGCCCGCATTTCCCTTTTGATAAAGATTTTTCCATCTGATACTTGCAGAACATAACTGGAACATCTACTATTGTTCAGTCTTTGTTCCGAATCAGGCCGGGCAGGTACGGGTTCTGCAGATTTGAATTCGGGCATGTTCCGGTTTGAGAAAGGCAGGATATTAGCAGGGCTACATTGACAAGAATGACATTGGCAAGGCTGACAGTGACGGGGCTGACAGTGGCAAGGTTGACAGTGACGGGGCTGACAGTGGCAGACACGGGCAATGCACAGGAGAAGGAATTGTAAACGAATCCGGCGACGGGCACGCAGGAACCAGGTTCAGGCACTGGTTTTAAAGGCCGGTCTTTTGAAAGCGGGTCCAATGGGTTGAAAACGGGTCCAATGGGCGGATTTCGATGTGGGATTTCAGGAGTGTAGTAAAATATTGATCTGGAGGTTGAGGTTTGAGGCCGGTCTTTAAGAAACATGAGTTGGGCACATGATTGTGACCAGAACAAATCAGGGCTGGGATGCAGACGCAAAGGACGATGCAGGCGGATCATTGCTTGCTGTCAATGCAAGCCGTAACGACAGGCTGGCAACAAAACTACCGGACCTCGGGTATCAGGTTCAAAAACAAGAAGACACAGGTGAAGGCGAAGGCAAAAAGGTAAAGGCGAAGGCAATATGAGGAATTTCAGATGCTGACCCGTAAGCAACACGAATTGTTGATGTTTGTTCATGAACGCATGAAGGAAAGCGGGATCCCGCCATCCTTTGACGAGATGAAGGATGCCCTTGATCTCAAGTCGAAATCCGGTATTCACAGACTGATAACTGCGCTTGAAGAACGAGGTTTCATAAGGCGACTGCCAAACAGGGCCCGGGCTTTGGAGGTCATCAAGCTTCCAGATTCCATGAATCCCACCCTTGGTGGACGCAAAAGCAGGTTCGAACCCAGCGTAATAGAGGGGGATCTTGGAAAGGTTGCCAGGATTGCTGCCGCGGACGGGCAAGGACAGCAGGAGGTCATGAATATTCCGGTAATGGGCAGAATTGCGGCAGGAACCCCGATCGAGGCCATTCAAAACCACTCCCATACCATTTCCATTCCTCCGCAAATGCTTGGACCGGGTGAACATTTTGCCCTGGAGGTGCGGGGGGATTCCATGATCGATGCGGGGATTTTTGACGGGGATACCGTGCTCATTCACAAACAGAACACCGCCGGAAACGGGGAAATAGTGGTGGCTCTGGTAGATGACGAAGAGGCAACCCTTAAGCGATTGCGCCGCAAGGGAAACTCCATAGCCCTTGAAGCTGCCAATCCGGCCTATGAAACCCGCATTTTCGGCCCCGAAAGGGTTGCCGTGCAAGGCAGGCTGGTTGGACTGTTGCGCAAATATTGAGCCCTACGTTCTGCCATCAGGCGGGCCAATGTCAATTTCATACCCGTTGCCATTTGCCAGCCCTGCATCCGTGCCTTTGGAAAATTTTATGGACCTAGAGGCAAGACAGTCTGGAATTTGAATTCATGACCTGCAAAATCATCCGGGCTCAAGAGCAAGATACCTTCAGGTGATATGTGCCTTGGCAGGCGGGGGGCAAACCCCTGATAAATGACAATAGTTTTGCCCGGCCTGTTGAAAAAACTGCTGATTCCACGGGAGAAAGTATATGGGGAAAACAACAGGGGCAGGCCGTGAATTAAAGCCCTTGAAAGCTGGCTATTGGTGATCAACCTATTGCCGGAACATGTTCTGTCGGGCCGGATATTGGGGGCGCCATGGTCTGAACTCATCTTTTATTGCAGCCCGAATGACAAATTTGCTGCCGTCCCACAGCCCCCAGTGAACTCCACCGGTCTGCAAATCAGTGCTGTCAATGACCTGTGTCAGGCTCCGGCAGTTTTCTGGTGCCCTTATCCTGGCAATCACCAGGTCGGCTTTCGCGCAGTCTTCCAAAAAAGCATCACGCCCCTTGACCAGGGCAATATCGAACTTTTCCGATGAAAACCAGCAGCCTGAAATGTCGCATGGGTAGGGTTGTTCAGGCTTTGAAACCTTTGTCATGTAAGTCTGACTCCAGGCATTTGTCGCAAAACTGTTGGGACGCCCTGCAAGAAGCTCCATGCCAGAGCCTTTCCTGATGGCAACTGCCTGGGTGCTGTCAGAAATCATGATATCGGGGGGCGGCATGGTGCCAAACAGGGGAACAAGAAACAGGGCAGCGATTATCCCGGCAAATCTTATCCTGCCGGTAAAAAAGGCAAACCATGCCATTGCAAGCAAGGCCAGTATCAGGGAACTGCCTCCAAGAATGGGGGCGGAAACATATCCTTCCCCAAGGGACGAAATGTAATTTGCCACCATTATTATCTGCTCTATCCCCCATCCCATGATGGCAAAGGAGGCGGTTTCCATTCCAAGGGGCACGAGAACAACCCCCAAAAAGGCCGCTGGCAAAACCACGAAAGCCACCAGGGGAATGGCAATGATATTTGCAAAGACCCCAAGTGGGGCCACCTGTTGAAAATGATAGGCGGCAAACAGGGCCGTGGCAATTCCGGCAACCAGGGATGTCATGGCTATGCCGCCAAAAAAACCGAAAAATTTTCTCAAGGGGCTTTTTTCGTAAAAAAATCTTGA
>WFPQ01000188.1 GCA_015487515.1 Hyphomicrobiales bacterium
CCATGGCCTCATCCAGCCCGTATTTCCCGTGCAAAATCCCGTCAGCCCTGGCGGTCAGGACAAAATCCCTGCCGGTTTGTCTTGTAAAATTTCGTGCCGCCTCCACCCCGGCCTCAAGCCTGCGCACGGCCTTGTCAAAACCATAGGGAACCGGACCTGGCAGTTGCATGTCTTCTATACAACATCCGGCCAGCCCGGCCCTGGCCGCCAGCTTCACCGTCAGGGCCACCTCATCCGGATCATGGCCGTAGCCATTTTCAAGATCGCCACTAAGGGGCAGCGGAGTTGCCAACGACAATTGCCTTGCATGTTCAATCGCTTCATCCCGCCCCACATTACCCATATCGGGCACTCCCAGAGTAAAGGCATGGGCCGCCGAGGAGGTGGCCAGCGCCTTTGCTCCCAGATGGGCCATCATGCGAGCCGAACCCCTGTCCCATACATTGGCCAGGATGAAAGGATCGCCACTGACATGCAGATCACGAAACGATTTCATTTGCTTCCCAAAACCTCAGAACCGGCCAACTGCTTACCCGGCCCTTCGACCCGCGCTACAGATCCATTCGACATAATGCCCCGACCCGCAGGTAATGCTAGCTTTTGTCCCTGTTGAAATTCCTGTCATGATAATTTTCATACCAGTCCCTTGCAAACCTGAAATAGTCAAGACCGAAATCAAGCGTTGCCTTTTGAAATCGCCCATGGGATTCCATATGGGATTCCATGTTTTCAGGCACATCCATATCCTCGATATGCCCTTTAAGGACTTCAAGCATGCCTATCTTGCTATTTAGCTGGGCGATATGATCGGCAATGTACCGTTCACGCTCCCCGTCCTCCAGGTGGCCGAAAAAAAACAGCCTAACCAGGGTTTCATCCTTGAATTTGCCCAGGGGCAGCCCCTCGCTGAGCCACAGGGCAAAACAATCGCGCCCCTTGTCGGTTATGCGGTAGATTTTCTTGGCGCGGCCATTCTCAACCGTATCCGTTGCACTGACACAGGCCTGGCTTTGAAGTTTTTTCAGTGCCGGATGAATTGAACCCATGCTGGCATTGTAAAACAGGGCCGTGGATTTCTCGATTGCCTTCTTGATCTCGTAATAGGTCATGTCACCATATTGCAAGATACCCAGAATGATCTTGTCCTGCATCATCGGCCTCTTTCAATATCGGGTATACTCAACGATAAAATCATAAAGGGGAACATATTCAATATCATCCCCTTTGAGTTCACGATCAAAGAAACTTACCAGCAGATTGTTGAATTCCTGCCCGAACTTCTCCTGGTTCACCGGTCCAAGCACCCCCAGAAGGCGCAAAAAGGAAATATAGTTCATATCCGTGAAATTCATGTGCCATGCCCCCCTGAATATGGCAACACAGCTTCCACTGGCTGCCACCTCCATCAGCGGCGTGTTGATGTCGGCCATGCCGGCAATTTCACCAGCCCCGGCCAGCCCCTCGGACATCAGCATGCAGGTTGGCACCGGCAATTCAATGTTGCCTGCAGGCTCGTCAAATGCAAACGGTCCGTCAATATTGATCACGGCCCTTATGTTGCTGTTGCCCATGGAGGCGGCAATGGCTGCCATGCCCCCGAGGGAATGGCCGAAAATTCCGATTTTTTCCCCATCCATGCGCCCGGCCAGCATGGCTGGAAACTGTTCGCTTCTTCCCTGGGCAATGGCATTTATCAGCGCATTGCTGTCCTCGACCCATGCCCGCAGGAATGGCTGCATGTTTGCAAAGGGCGGGCTTTTGGCCAACTCTGCCATGCCCTGCCAATATTGCTCAAAGCTTTCCGCCTCCGAAGCGTTTCTTGCAGCCGCCTCAATTGAATTCCTGGTATTTTCAATTGCCCGTTCCACATCGAGTTGCTCGACAAATGCCGGCAATTCCCCGTCATTGTAGACATATGTACCATCGGCATATTCCGTCAGCAGGCTCTGTCCCGGATGGGAAATGGAAAACACCAGGTAGCCATTGCTGGCCAGTTCCTGCATGTTGGTGGTATTCTGTTCGGCAAACGAGCCAAACCCGTGATTGAAAACCAGCACGGGAAATTTTTTGCTCCCTTCTGCAATGGGTGCATCCCTGAACGAAAGCGAATTTTCTGAAGTCGCCATGAAATCCGGCATTCCGTAAAATTCCGCCATCTTTTCAGCCATGCGCTGCGAGATGACCGGGTTTATCTCCCCCTCCCCTGCATCGCTGGGATACCAGGCCCTGATATTCAGCCGGCGCAATCCCCCGGTCATCTCCGATCGAAACTCGAAGTCAAAATTCGTGGCGCCAACCGAAAATTCCCCCGTCGGCTCAAATGCGGGAACCGGCCGCAACTGGGTCAGGTAAAGATAAACCCCGCCCCCCAGAACCATCAGCAGCAACACACCAAGAAA
>WFPQ01000189.1 GCA_015487515.1 Hyphomicrobiales bacterium
GAAAAGGCGACGGGAAACAGGGGACCCAGGTCAAAGATTTCCACGAAGACCTGCTGGGAGGAGTTGAGCATGCCGACCAGGGAGCCGAAAACGAACATGCCGGCGATCGAATAAATCATGCAGAACCTGTTGCCCAGAACGATAACGAAACCGTCGAAAATGGTCTTCAGGGTAAAGGGGCGCTGGTTTTCTGGGTCAAGGGTTTCGGGCAGGCGGATATATGTCCATGCCCAGCAAAGGGCCCCGGCAAGGGCCACGAACAGGAAAATTCCCTGCCATGGGGCTGAAAAAAGCAGCAACTGCCCGATGCCGGGGGCGATGATGGGAACCATCATGAATACCATGAATACCAGTGACATTATTTCGGCCATGGCGCGGCCCCTGTACAGGTCGCGAATGATGGCAATGGCGGCAACCCGGAATCCGGCGGTGCCAAGACCCTGCACCAGACGCAACAGCAGCAGGGTGAAAAAGCTGGAAATCATGGTGGCGGCAAGGGCGGTCAGAACATAAACGGCAAAGCAGAACATCAATGGCCCGCGGCGGCCGAAACGGTCGAGCAGCGGACCAAACAGCAACTGGCCGATTCCGGCTCCGATCAGGTAAAATGAAATTATCAGCTGGCGGTCATTGTCATTGGCGTTGCCAAAGGTCGCCCCGATGTCGGGCAGGGCCGGCAGCATTATGTCTATGGCCAGGGCGTTCAGGGCCATCAGGGCAGCCATGAGGGCAATGAATTCGAAACGGCCGGGCATTTTGCGCCGTTTGCCTTTTGCATGCAGGTGGTCATGGCGCGGCGGGAGGCTGCGTTTTGCAGGTTGGGTATCCATAAGAACTCACAAAAGGGAGCAACAAAATCCGGGGAGGGCCCGGCAAAAATTCTTGTGCCACCATGACTTCAATCAGGCCGGTTTGGCAAGGGATTTCAACCGCCATGGAGGCGGGACAAAATAGCTGGTGCAGATGGCAGGCCCGGCCGCGGGGCCAAAGTCAGGATCCGAGCCTGCCGGTTATCACGTAATCGAGGATTTCAACCACCTGTTCGGGGGTGCTGGTGACGGCCAGGGCAGCCGCATCTATTTCCTTTAGCGGGTGCTGGTGTTCGTCCTGGTGCATGACGATCAGGGGAATATTGAGCGCGCTGGCGACCCCCGCATCAAAGGCGGCGTTCCATTGCCGGTATTTTTCTCCAAAACGGACCACCACGATATCGGCGGCCTCTATCAGGGTGCGGGTGCGGATGGCGTTGATCTTTGCGCCCTTGTGGTCGTGCCAGAACCTGCTCGTTTCGGGGCCCAGGATCTTTGCCCCGCAATCGTCGGAGGCATCATGATCGGTAACCGGGGCGCTGAATGCGACCGGCAGGTCAAGTTTCGTGGCGGCGCTTTCAATCTGCTGGCGCCAGTCCGTATGAATTTCGCCCGAAAGATAAACGGACCAGATATGCTCATTCATGTTTTCATGTCTTTCTGTCATTCCGGCTGTCCGGCTGTCCGGCTCTTTTTCCACTGATGGGGGACTCAGCTGGCGGCCTTGAACCTGATGCCGTTCCTGGTCAGCAGATCCTGCAATTCACCGGCCTGGAACATTTCGCGGATGATGTCGGCACCGCCCACGAATTCGCCATTGATGTAAAGCTGGGGGATGGTGGGCCAATTGGAATAATCCTTGATGCCCTGGCGCAGTTCCTCGCTTTCAAGCACGTTGGCGGTTTCGAATTCCAGTTCCAGGTAATTGAGTATCTGGACCACCTGGCCCGAAAATCCGCACTGGGGAAAATCGGCGCTTCCCTTCATGAACAATACCACCGGGCTGGATTTGACCTGCTTTTCAATGGCTGCTTTGATGTCGCTCATCTGTCTGTTCCTTTGAACGTTGGGGTTTTGGGCTGTAAATGTTCAGACCGTTCACTGGGGGGTGCTGGTCTGCAATGCCAGTGCATGCAATTCGTCGCCGCCGATCTTGTCCTTGAGGGCAGCATATACCATCTGGTGCTGCTGGATGCGGGTCTTGCCCTCAAAGGCCGCCGCGACAACGGTTGCCGTGTAATGGTGACCATCATCTGTCTGGGCCAGGACGCTGGCCCCGGGGATCGCTTCCCGGATCAGGCGTTCTATTTCTGCAGTATCCATTGGCTTTTGTCCTTTGTTTCAACGGTTCTTGCGGCCCTTTTGTTTCAGGCAATTTCATCCATGTAGCGGGAGAACCATTCCTCGTGGGCCTTTTTCAATTCCGCAACAGATATGGCACGGGCATGGCCCAGCTTCAAGGTGTGGCCTCCGGTCGCACCGACGGGAATGCAGGAGGTTTTCAATTCTTCTGCCATTTTCATTATCCGTGACAGGTTCCGGCCGTCGGCGCATATCACATATCTGCCCTGGTCTTCGCCGAAAAAGGCTTCGGTTACGGGACCGGGAGGGGCGGATATGGTTGCTCCCATGTTGCCGGCCATGGCCATTTCGGCCAGGGTCACGGCAAGGCCGCCATCGGAGCAGTCATGGACCGAATCTGCAAGACCTTCCGCAATGAGGGAGCGGACGAGTTGTCCTGCATTTTTTTCGCTGTCAAGATCAACCGGCGGAGGGGGGCCGGCAAGGTCATCATGAATCCGGGCGAGATAGCGGGACTGGCTGAGGTGGGTCCCCCAGCCTTGAGGGGCGCCGATCAGGAGAATTTGCATGTTTTCCCGGGAAAAGGCGATTCTTGCCATCCTTGAGTAATCATCAAGCAGGCCGACCCCGGCAATTGTGGGGGTGGGCAGTATGCCGATGCCGTTGGTCTCGTTGTAAAGGGAAACATTGCCGGAAACGACCGGAAAGTCCAGGGCCCTGCAGGCCTGTCCGATGCCCTTGATGGCTGCGACCAGCTGGCCCATGATCTCGGGTTTTTCCGGGTTGCCGAAATTGAGATTGTCGGAACAGGCCAGGGGCCTGGCCCCGGTGGCACATATGTTGCGCCAGCATTCGGCCACTGCCTGCCTGCCCCCCTCGAAGGGGTCGGCCTGGCAATAGCGCGGGGTGACATCCGAGGAAAAGGCAAGGGCCTTGGCAGCATGGCCATCCACCCGGATCACCCCGGCATCCCCGCCGGGCAATTGCAGGGAGTTGCCCTGGATCAGGGTATCATACTGTTCCCAGACCCAGCGGCGTGAACAAAGGTCGGGCGATCCGATCAGGGCGAGCAGGGCCCCGGCAATATCGGGATCGGGCAGGTTGCGCTCCGGTTCGGCCGGGGAAGGCGGCGCCGTCCATTCCCTGTCATATTCGGGGGCCTCGTCTCCCAGTTCCTTGATGGGCAGGTTCGCTACCTCCATTCCCTGCCAGAATATGGAAAAGCGCAAGCTGTCGGTGGTTTGACCGATGGTTGCAAAATCCAGTTCCCACTTTTCGAAAACCGCCCTTGCCTCGGCCTCCTTTTCCGGATGAAGAACCATGAGCATGCGTTCCTGGCTTTCGGAAAGCATCATTTCATAGGCGGTCATGTCTTCTTCGCGCACCGGAACCTTGTCCAGGTCAAGGGTTATTCCCAGATCGCCCTTGGCCCCCATTTCGACCGCGGAGCAGGTGAGACCGGCCGCTCCCATGTCCTGAATGGCAACCACGGCGCCGGTGGCCATCAATTCAAGGGTTGCTTCCATCAGGCGCTTTTCGGTGAAGGGGTCGCCGACCTGAACCGTGGGGCGCTTTTCCTCGATATCGCTGTCAAATTCGGCCGAGGCCATGGTGGCTCCGCCAACCCCGTCGCGGCCGGTCTTGGCGCCAAGATAGACCACCGGCAGGCCTGTTCCCTGGGCCCTGGAATAAAATATGGCATCGGTCTTGGCAATGCCGGCCGCAAAGGCATTGACCAGTATGTTGGTGTTGAAACGGGGGTCAAATTCCACTTCTCCCCCCACTACCGGCACGCCAAAGCAATTTCCATAACCGCCAATTCCGGCAACCACGCCGGAAACCAGATGGCGGGTCTTGTGGTCTTGCGGGTCGCCGAACCTCAGGGCATTCATGGCGGCAACGGGGCGGGCTCCCATGGTAAAAACATCGCGCAGGATACCCCCGACCCCGGTTGCGGCTCCCTGGTAGGGTTCGATGAAAGAGGGATGGTTGTGGCTTTCCATCTTAAAGACCACCGCCTGGCCATCGCCAATGTCAACCACTCCGGCATTCTCGCCCGGTCCCATGATGACCCAGTCCGCGGTGGTGGGCAGGGTGCGCAGCCATTTTTTTGAGCTCTTGTAGGAGCAATGCTCGTTCCACATGGCCGAAAATATGCCAAGTTCCGTGTAGGTGGGTTCACGACCGATCAGGGAGAGGATCTTTTCATATTCCTCTTCGTTGATGCCGTGGGCTTCAACCAGTTCCGGGGTTATTCTGGGGTCCCTGTGATTTTTCATGCCAAAGTCTCCAAAAGGCTCTTGAACAGGGGAAGGCCGTCCTCACCTCCGTGGGCCGCCTCGACCAGGTTTTCCGGATGGGGCATCAGGCCCAGCACGTTTTTCTGCCTGTTCAGCACCCCGGCAATGTCATTGATGGAACCGTTGGGGTTGCTTTGGCTGGTGTATCTGAAGGCGACCTGCTGATTGTCTTCCAGTTCCCGCAATGTCTGCTCCGTGGCAAAATAATTGCCGTCATGGTGGGCGACGGGGCAGTTGATCACCTGGTTTTTCTGGTACCTGGAAGTAAAAGGGGTTTGATTGTTTACCAC
>WFPQ01000190.1 GCA_015487515.1 Hyphomicrobiales bacterium
CTCGTGGATGTTCATTACCGTTCCATCGGCAGCAATGAATATCATGTCAAGAGGTATGAAGGTGTTGCGCATCCAGAAGGCGACTTCGCGCTCCTCCTGAAAATCAAACAGCATGCCCTTGTCAGGAGCAAGTTCCTGACGGAACATCAGGCCCTGGGCCCTGAGCTGGGGAGTGTCAGCCAGTTCCACCTCAAAGGTAAAATCCCCCTTGGCGGTCTTGACGATCAGATCCGGCTGATTGGCGCAGGCCGCAACCAGAAACACCATTCCAAAGGCCATCAATAACTGAACAAATCTTGCTTTTGGCATTTTTACTGAACCTGCTGAATCTGAAAGCCCGATTAAAACAGGCCCGAAAATCTCATATCAAATCAAATTCCGATGAACTCACCCAGAAAACCTCGAGGTGAAATGATTACGGATGAAACAATTGCAGCAAAATCAATGGGAAGCCGGCGCCTCACCCCAATCCTCGGGACGTATTTCCGACACCATCAAACCCTTTGGCCCCTGGCCATAACGGACCAGAACCACCTGGCCGGGCCGCAATTCGGCAAAGCCGAAACGGCGCAGGGTTTCCATGTGAACAAAAACATCAGGATGCCCCTCACCTGCCGACAAAAACCCAAAACCGCGAACCCGGTTGAACCATTTCACCCGCAGCCTTTCAAGTTCACCGGAGCTTTCGACGGTCACATGGGTGCGGGGATGGCCCATCTGGGAAGGATGCCTGGCGGTGCTCTCATCCATGGAAAGTATGCGAAATGCCTGAAGTCCGCCCGGGCGGGCCAGGGCCTCGCAGACGATCCGGGCCCCCTCGTAGGCGGTCTGATAGCCATCGCGGCGCAGACAGGTAACGTGCAAAAGAACATCGGGCCTGCCATCGTCAGGAACTATGAAACCAAAACCCTTGGCCACATCGAACCATTTTATGGTGCCGGAAACCTCAAAGGCATCCAGTTCATCATTGGCCGACTTGAGGCCGCCCGCAACAATGCCAACACCGGCAGCCAGACCATCCGGAGTCAAGTCATCCGAAACCAGACCACCGGCCAGCCCCATGCGGCCGGCATCCCGCTGTCTGCCGGCTTCACTGTCAATGGGTACGGATCCATCGTCGGGTACGGATCCATCGTCCAGATGCTGCCCGGCGGGTTCAGTGCCAGGCCCTGCGTTCGTGCCGGGCTTCTCGCCGGCTTCAGATGCGCCCTTGCCAACGCCAGCAGGACCGCTGGCCACATTGCCGCCATCGTCAGAAAAATCCGGCCGCTGGTCCCCGGGTGGGTTGTCTGCCCCCATAACACAAACGCCTTTTCATACTCTTTCCGCCGCAAGCGGCACACTAGAACCACCCTGCCACTTTGACCGATTCACGAGCAAAAGTTAAGATGATTTAACAAAATTTGTTGCAGATTCTCCCAACGCCAGGGGGCCTGGTTTAATAACAGCTTCATCAAATTGCATGAGTGGATTGAAATAACAGCAGATTACCGGAAAAAATCAAAACGGGGGAAGGCAAAGTGAAATTTCTGCACACCATGGTGCGAATCAGCAATATCGAAAAGAGCCTGGATTTTTACTGCCGGGGTCTCGGACTTGTAGAGACAAGGCGCAAGGAGGTGAAAAAGGGGCGTTTCACCCTGATATTTCTGGCTGCCCCGGATGATATTGCCCCGGAGAAGGAAAACATTCCCGAACTGGAACTTACATATAACTGGGACCCGCAGGAATATGGGAGAGCAAGAAATTTCGGCCACCTGGCCTACCGGGTCAGAAATATCCATGAAACCTGCAAACACCTGATGAACATGGGCATTGTCATCAACCGGCCGCCAAGGGACGGGCGCATGGCCTTCGTGCAATCGCCAGACGGGATCTCCATCGAACTTCTGCAGGAAGGCACTCCCCTTGCCCCGGCCGAACCGTGGGTTTCCATGGAAAATACGGGCCGGTGGTGACCGGACTCATCCCGCGGGTCTTCACCCCATGAAACCACCGGTTTCAAATAACCGGTCAAGAATCATGCCCCTGTTGCCGTTCCGGGCAGAAATGAGGGCAGAAAACGGTCGGACGCCGGCAGGATCGAACCAGTCAAATTCATTAACAGAATATTGACCTTGCCGGTTAGCCAAAGATTAGCCTCCCCCATTGTATTCTCAGTGGCATTTTGCCTGCCCGGGTAACGGATTCCCCAGGCTGGCAGGTTGTTTGGCACCAAAACGGGGCAAATCAGGCAGTCATGAGATCCATCTTGCAACTTGTTGCCTTCAGTCTGACCCTGTCGGCCTGCGTGCCCCTGGCAATGTTTGCAGCCCCGGATCGCAATTATCGTACCAGTTTCGGGGTTCAGGTAGCCAGCGACAGGGTGAACACGATCTGCATATCCCCGTCCCTGCGCATGGCCATCTGGGAATTCGAGGCCCGTTTCGGCAAAAAGATCGTCATGACCTCGGGATTCCGCACTCCCTGGTACAATGCCTCGGTGGGAGGCGCGGCGCGCTCCTTGCACATGACCTGTTCGGCGGCGGACTTCTTCATCCCAGGAGTACCAAAATCAGAACTGATTGCATTTGCAAAAACCCTCAGGAGAGTTGGCGGACTGGGCTGCTATTACGACAGAAAATACATTCACATCGACACAAGGGAAAGGCCAAGGGGATATGGGGGCCCCGTAACGTGGAAATGCTGAACTGGAGTCAGAACCCGTTAAGTTCAGAAAAGCGAAATGGGCCTGAGCCACGGCCCGAAATGAAATGTTTTGAACAATTTTTTCAAATTCAAAGCCAAACAGGCTTGCACATCTGCCGCTATGCCCTTATAGGATGCCGACCGGAACAAAGACCCTTGTGCGCCCATCGTCTAGTGGTCTAGGACGCTGCCCTTTCACGGCGGAAACACGGGTTCGAGTCCCGTTGGGCGTACCATTTTCCGGTATTCCGTATCACCCCTGGCCATGTGCGGCCATTTAGCCTGCCCGCCCCCATTTGATCCCGACCCCATTTGATCCTGCCCGGCCATTTGATCCTGCCGGCCCGATCCGCACTTATGATTATATTGCCCCGGAATCCGATGGTGACCACCCCAAAATGACATCTTCGTTCAAAACAGCAGCTTCAGGGCAAAACCCGGCAGGCAGGTACCCGGATCAGGCAGGAAATGCCGCATCAATCAGCCTCATCTGCACCTGCTGACGCCCCTGCCAGTGATTGATGTCAAGGGTACCGCAAAAGTGCAAGGGGTCACCTCGTGAAGCCCTTACAAGGGCCTTTCCCAGATCCGAGGTGGCGGCCCGAAAGGCAATTGCCCTGATAAAGGCTCCATCCCCGCTGGCAATGGTACAACGGACATGGCCGCCTTTGCCCACGATATCGGCATGGGTTATCCGGTGGGAGGCAAGGGCAAACACCGGGGAAGCATTACCCATGCCAAAAGGGCCCAGCACCTCAAGGGAGTTGACAAATTCCACCGACGCGGTGCGGGCCGTTATGGCCGCATCTATCCTGATGACGGCCCGCGCACGGGAGGCAGTCACATCCCTGCCAAGCCGGGAGGACATGAAGGCCCGGAACGGGGCCAGCTGGTCCTGGCGCAGGGAAACCCCGGCCGCCATGGCATGACCGCCGCCCTTTTCGATCACCCCGCCGGCAACGGCACTGATTATCGCAGCTCCCAGGTCCACCCCGGGAATGGAGCGCCCCGAGCCGGTGCCCCTGCCATCGGCTCCCATGGCTATGGCAAAGGCGGGACGGTTGAAACGCTCGCACAGGCGGGCCGCAACCAGACCCACAATCCCGGGGTGCCAGCCCTGAGAAGCCAGCACCAATATGGGGGGCTCCCCGGAATGTACCGCTGCCCCCTGGCCGATTTCGGCCCCGGCCGCCGCAAGCGCTTCTTCAATGGCAATGGCCTCGATGGCCTGGCGTTCGGCGTTGAGTTCGTCAAGGGAAGCGGCAATCCCCATCGCCTCTTCTTCGGAATCAGTGGACAAAAGGCGGGTGCCAAGGCCCGCATCCCCTATCCTGCCCCCGGCATTGATACGCGGACCCAGCATGAAACCCAGATGAGAAACCGAGAGCGGGCCACCTATGCGGGCCGCCAGGGCCAGGGCAGAAATGCCCTTGTTCCCACCGCGGCGCATGATCTCCATGCCCCGAACCACAAAGGCCCGGTTAAGCCCCTTCAGGGGAACCATGTCGCAGACGGTGGCCAGGGCCACCAGGTCCAGCAACTCCATGAGGTCGGGCAGATCCTTATGCCCGGAGCGGCGCAGAACCCGGTTGGTGGCAACAAGGGCCATGAAAGCAACCCCGGCCGCGCACAGATAGCCCAGTTCCGACAGGTCATCGGCCCGGTTGGGGTTTACAAGAGCATTGCAGGGGGGCAGTTTTTCCCTGGCCAGGTGGTGGTCCAGAACAAGCACATCGCAGCCCCGCTCCATGGCACGGGCAACGGGCTCGAAGCTGGTGGTGCCGCAATCAAGCAGAATCAGGAGACTGGCTCCCTCGTCCACCATTTTATCGATTGCCGGAATGTTGGGGCCATAGCCTTCAAAAATCCTGTCTGGCACATGCCAGACAATGTCGAGGGAAAAGTTTTTCAGAAACCGCAGCATCAGGGCACAGGAAGAAGCCCCGTCCACGTCATAGTCCCCGAACAGGGCGACCTTTTCCCCGCTCAGAACGGCCCTGGCCAGCCGGTCGGCAAAGCTGTCCATGCCGGTCATGGTCGATGGGTCGGGCATCAATTCACGGATCGAGGGGGAAAGAAAGGTTTCAGCCTCATCGATCCCGACCCCGCGCCCGGCCATGATCCTGGCCATAATCTCGCTGACATCATGGCGCTGGGCGATGGCGGCAGCCCGGCGCCGCCCGGAAAGATCCAGACGGTCAACCCAGGACTTTCCGCCAATCGACCGGCTTACGCCCAAAAAATTTTCAGGGGTATCAAACACCATTACACCGAAACGATAGGGACATTACCCGGCCAGTTCAACGGAATTGACCAAAGCTAAAAGCTTTCGATACGAATGACCTGCGGAGCCCCCCTTGTATGGCCATCATCGGCAACCTGGTCAAGGGCCTTGCGCAGGCTGGCCTCGATTATGTCCTGGGTTATCAGGACCAGGGTACGGGAATTTTCCCCGTTCCCGGAATCCGAATCCTGCGAATGGACATCATGGTTGAGATCGGGGCGCTGAATCACACTTTCGAGGGAAATCCCGTTTTCACCGAGCCGCGAAGTTATGGCCGCCAGGGCCCCGGGAACATCAATGACATCAAGGCGTATGTAATACCCGCCCTTGTGGGCCCGCATGGGAGCCCGCCTGTAATCGGCCAGTTCGCCGGTCGGCATTCCAAGGGGGGGGATGCTCTGGCCGCGGGCAATGTCCAGAATATCGGCCAGAACCGAGGCCGCCGTGGCCGAACCGCCGGCCCCGGGCCCGGAAAGCATCAGTTCCGAAACGTGGTCGGTCTCAAGAATTATGGCATTCAGCACGTTGTCGACCCGGGCAATGGCGCTGTTGGCACGAACAAGGGTGGGGTGAACACGCTGCTCGATACCCTGTTCGGAACGCTGGGAGATGCCCAGCAGTTTTATGACATAGCCAAGTTCGGCCGCCACCTTTATATCTTCCTGGGAAATGGCGGTTATGCCCTCGACGAATACCTCGTCGGCCGCTATCTGGCACTGAAAGCACAGGGAGGTAAGGATTGCCAGCTTGTGGGCGGTATCAAAGCCTTCTATGTCAAATGTCGGATCGGCCTCGGCATAGCCAAGCTCCTGGGCATCCTTCAGACAGTCGGCAAAGGAAATGTCCTCCTGCCCCATGCGGGTAAGAATATAGTTGCAGGTGCCGTTGAGAATGCCATAAACCCGGGTGACACTGGCCGCACCCAGCCCCTCGCGCAGGGTCTTTATGACCGGAATGCCACCGGCCACCGCCGCCTCGAAACCAATCTGGGCCCCGCAATCCTCGGCCAGTTGAGCCAGTTCCACCCCGTGGCTGGCCAGCAGGGCCTTGTTGGCGCTGACCACGGGCCTGCCGGCCGCAAGAGCAGCCTTTACGGCGGCAAGCGCCGGCCCGTCCTCTCCCCCCATCAATTCCACGAACAGGTCCACATCCCCATTGCCGGCCAGGGCAACCGGGTCGTCGTACCACTGGAATGAAGAAATATCGATCCCCCGGTCCCGGGAACGGGAGCGGGCGCAAACCGCAACCACCTGGATCTTTCTGCCATGACGGCGCTCGATTTGAGTGGCGTTCTCCTCCAGCATGCCAACAAGGGCCGAACCCACCGTGCCAAGTCCGGCAATGCCTATTCGAAGCGGCCTGGAATCTTTGTCGGAATTTTTATCGTTCAAGGTTTCTTCCATGAATATTGCTTTTGATTTCTATGGCAGGGGCAAGTTTTCTCCGGCAAGGAATATTGCCAAAGGAAAGAGCCCGATTGATCAGGGCAGCGGCAAAACGCTACCGGTCTGCAAAATTTCAGTGACGTTTAGAATAGGATTTTTACTTGCGGTCAACAGAAATCACCAATAGGCTCTGCAAATTGTTGCCGAAAGCGAGGACATGATGAAGAAGACTGGCAAGTTCGGCACAGTGATTTTTGTGTACTTCATGCTGTTTTCACCAAATGCCCTTGCGCAAAGCCGGGAAGAGATAAATTTCGTAACGGAATTTTTCAACCAGCTGCAAACAAGGTCCATTGCCCAGAACCGGGAATATTGCGGATTTTTCGGCCTTGATGCCAACGACAATTTCGTGGCCAGCAAGCCGACCCGTGGCGATACGGACAGCTGTCTTGCGGCTGACCCCCCCGATGACATGGAAATATTTGCCTCATATCACACCCATGGGGCATATCTTGTCGATGCAGATTCGGAACTGCCCTCGCTCAATGACCTGGAGGCGGATATCTATGAAGGGCTCGATGGCTATGTGGCAACCCCGGGCGGGCGCATATGGTTCAACGATATCGAACGGGAAATGGCCATCATGCTGTGCGGAAGAAACTGCACGGTCTCGGACCCCAATTACGTTGCAGACACCGAATATCCGGTAAACAGTTCCTATACCGTCAGACAATTGCGACAGCGCGAAAACGAATAACCCGAAACCGGTCAGGGCAAGGCGCAAGATCAGGGCGCAAGATCAGGGCAGGAACGAAAAAAACCAAATCCTGAAACCGCGAATGGCGGAACAGGTTCCCTGCCATTCACCAGCCGTTCCCTGTACCCTGCCCTGATGCCGGCTGCACCAAGGGCCCTGCAGTTTCCGGCTGCCCCGGTTCAGCGCAGGCTGGCGCAGTAAGGTTTTCTGGCCGTCATTTCAAAGAAACGACATTGTGCCCGGTTCTGTTTTCGCCGAGAAATTTCTTGATGTTGCGGGCAGCCTGGCGGATGCGCTGTTCGTTCTCAACCAGGGCGATGCGCACATACTGATCCCCATACTCTCCGAAACCGACCCCGGGGGCAACAGCCACGGCCGCCTGGCTTATAAGCATCTTGGAAAATTCCAGGGAACCCATGGAGGCAAACTGGTCGGGGATCGGAACCCAGGCGAACATGGTGGCGGGAGGCGGGGGAACCCGCCAGCCGGCGCGACCGAAGCTCTCGACCAGAACGTCCCGGCGTTTCTGATAAATGCTGCGCATTTCAACTATGCAGTCATCAACCCCGTTAAGGGCGGCGGTGGCCGCCACCTGGATCGGCGTGAAGGCCCCATAGTCAAGATAGGACTTTACCCTTGAAAGGGCCGAAATCAGATCGCTGTTTCCCACGGCAAATCCCATGCGCCAGCCGGGCATGGAAAAGGTCTTGGACATGGATGTGAACTCGACCGCAATTTCCATGGCACCGGGAACCTGGAGAATTGAAGGGGGCGGATTGTCGTCGAAATAGACCTCGGAATAGGCCAGGTCCGAAAGAATGAAAATTTCGTTGGCCCGGCAATATTTCACCACCTCTGCGTAAAAATCCAGATCGGCCACATAGGCAGTCGGGTTGGAGGGATAGTTCAGAATCAGTGCTATGGGCTTGGGAATGGAATGGCGGACCGCCCTGTCCAGGGCCCTGAAAAATTCCTCGTTGGGAGCGGCGGGCATGGAGCGGACAACACCGCCGGACATGATGAAGCCAAAGGAATGGATGGGGTAGGTCGGGTTCGGAACCAGGACCACATCGCCCGGGGCGGTTATGGCCTGGGCCATGTTGGCAAAACCCTCCTTGGATCCGAGAGTGGCCACTACCTGGGTATCGGGGTCGAGCCTTACTCCGAATCTGCGCCCGTAATAGGAGGCCTGGGCCTTGCGCAGGCCGGGAATGCCCCTTGAAGCCGAATAGCGGTGGGTGCGCGGATCGGCAACTGTTTCAACCAGCTTGTCGACTATGTGCCCCGGGGTCGGAAGATCCGGATTGCCCATGCCAAGGTCGATTATGTCAACGCCATTGGCCCGGGCCCGGGCCTTTATGGGGTTTATATGTTCGAATACGTAAGGAGGAAGACGTTTAATACGGTGAAATTCGCTATCCATGGAGGTTCTCTTGTCAAAATTGCCGGACGCTGATCCCATGCAATCAGGGCTTTTGCAAGGCAATTGTGCAAAACCGCGCCATGGCCTGGAATCATCAACCGGTTGCTGCCTGTACCGAACAGTCATCGGGCCGTCCCATCGCTGCCGGCTTCAATGCCGCCGCTCTGGCCAATACACTCTGACCCATAAATATGATCAAAAGTTGAATGACGGCACTGCCGGATCAATCAGGTGAAACTGCCAGGCCGTCCAAAATCGTCATATTTAAGTCCTGCAATTGTTCAAGTCTTGTTCAAGTCCTGGATCGTTCAAACCTTGCAATCGGGACCATGCATGCCAATGTTCATCCCGGTGCCGGGGTCAAGATGTTTTCAGTGCCGGGACCGCTGCATTCAGATTTTATGCAGGTTTTTATGAAAAAGCTTCCAGATGTGCTAGCATTGCAGGAAGTTGCAAAAGTTGGGAGACCGGAAATATAATTCCCCAATGGCTTGTCCGGGCGGGGATTTGACTGGACCAGATGAGTAAGAGAATCGCAATTGCAACGATTGGAACAAGAGGTGATGTGCAGCCATACCTGGCGCTGGCGCTGGCGCTGCGCGAACGCGGATATAGCGTGGTGGTCGGGGCTCCGGCCGATTTCGAAGACGAAATAAACGGCCTTGGCCTCGAATTCCATTCCATCGGCGGATACATACGCTCGTTTTTGAGACAATCCATATTTGAGCATGCCCACGAAAACTTCCTGATAAACATGCCAACCCTGCTGCAGCAGGGTCAAAGAATAGTGGAACAGGCAGCCCGCCATTCATGGAAAATGGTGCAGGGAGCAGATGCCGTAATACACAACATCAATACCAGCTTTGCCATA
The DNA here is from genome assembly GCA_015487515.1 of Hyphomicrobiales bacterium. GTDB lineage: Bacteria > Pseudomonadota > Alphaproteobacteria > Rhizobiales > Devosiaceae > DROE01. Next base: position 9,409 of record WFPQ01000190.1, read on the forward strand.
GATTTCGGGGAAGCCCTTGATATCCCGACCATAATGAGCGCCCTGCAACCCCTCAACTCCACGGGAGAATTTCCCGTATGTTCCTATGACGTGCCCGACATGGGGCCGGCCCTGAACTGGCTCAGCCATGCGGCAACCGTGGTTCAGCAGGCCTATTATGACTTCCCCCGCGACAAGCTGCGCCGGGAACTGATGGGACTGGAACCGCGCAAGGGAGGCGGAATGTTCAAGGACACCCGGGGGAAGAACCTGGTCACCCTTTATGCCTATTCCCCGCTGGTTTCACCACGCCCCAGGGACTGGCCGAAAACCGCCATCGTGACAGGATACTGGCAGTTAAAGGACCAGACCGGATGGAAACCGGAAAAGGATTTTGAAGAATTCCTGAACCGGGGAGAACCGCCGGTTTACGTGGGCTTTGGCTCCATGCCCTTTGGCGCCGAGCGCAATACGATAATATTGAAGGAGGCTGCCCGCATCTGGGGAGGAAGAATAGTCATAGCCAGCGGATGGGGGGGAATAAAGGGGGAAAACCTGCCAAAAAACATGTTTGCCATATCAAAGGCACCCCATGACAGGCTGTTCGAATACATGGGAGGTGTGGTGCACCATGGGGGGGCCGGAACGACGGCAGCCGGGCTGCACGCGGGCAAGCCGACATTCGTGGTGCCCCAGGCCATCGATCAGCCCTACTGGGGACGCCGGGTACACGCCCTTGGCTGCGGACCCGAACCCGTATTGCTGAAAAAGCTGACCCCGCAGGTCCTGGCCAAAGCATTTCATGAAATGACAACCTATCGCCCCTATGCCAATGCCGCAAAGAAAGTGGCCGAAAAACTGGCGGAGGAAGACGGAACCGCAAAGGCAATATTGCATATAGAGCGGGTCATGAAGAATTATACTCCAAGGTTTGAAAGCCGCAAATCCAAAAGCTTCATCAGCGGCTTTGCCAGATAAAGCCCGTCACCCCCTTGCCAGGCAATATCCGTGCTGCCATGCAGGTGCACAGAATGCCGTAAAATGAAAAAACGGCAAGAACAGAAATCCCCCGGATTTTCCATGCCGGCAATATAACTGCTCAAAAGCCCGAGAAAAAATCGCTTGCCAATAAGACATTGCGCAATCCACCAATGACGCTATAGTGGGACGGGGTGTCATGAAATCACTCAATCAAGGGGTAATGCAATGAAAAGATCTTTTCTGATTAACGGGATAGCAGCTGTTTCTCTTTTGGTGATTCCAGGCTCGATATTTGCCAGCCCCGGCGGCCAGCACGAGGATGTCACTCCCCACGAGGGAGGAGTGACCGAACTTGAAATCCCTGAAATGAGCGCCGAGCGCGGGCGCGAACTGTTTGCCACCAAGGGGTGCGCCACCTGCCATTCGGTCAATGGGGTCGGAGGCGTTGATGCATCTCCCCTGGATGCCACCGGCATGGAACCCCTGATGAACCCGTTCGAGCTGGCTGCCAAAATGTGGACGATGGCCCCATACATGATTGCCGCCCAGGAAGAGGAACTGGGTGAACAGATTCTGTTTACGGGTCAGGAACTGGCGGACATCGTTGCATTCCTGCACGACGATACCGAACAGCACAAGTTCACCGAAGAATATCTGGCCAGCCTGGGCATCGAGGTCCAACACCAGGAATAAAGAGCCTGAAAAACGGCACTTTAAAGGGCCACAGCAGGCCTGGCAGGTACCGTAGCTTTGGACAAGCTGGACCAGGACAGGTAAAACTCCTTGATATGAATTGCTGGCGCCGGACTGGCGCCGGTTGGTGCCCGTTTTTTGCGCGCCACAAGAACAAAATCAGCCATGGTGAACGGGCAAGGCAGACAAGACAGGGCAGCAAGACAGGGCAGGCAAAACAGGGCAGCAAGACAGGGCAGCAAGACAGGATCAAATCCGACCGAGTCAAACCAGTCCGATAGCTTCTGGCAGGGCCTGCCAGTTAAAAAACCGCTCAACATGGGCCACCAGCATAGGGTGCGGACAGTGGCTGATCAGGCAATTCCGGCGTCCCCGCGCCTACATGATTCCGCCAGCAAGGACCGCTCAGCCGAAAACCCGCATCCCTTGCCTCTTGATCTGCCGGCCCAGGTCCCTGCTGATAAAGAACTGCAAAATGGCAGCAAGGGCCGAAACCATGAATATCACCTGGACCCCGGTAAAATTCGCCACGATGCCGGCAAGCAGTGGCAACAGAAATGCCGGTGCCGTCATGGCATTGAAATAGCCGCTATAGACCGGGCGCCGGTCATTGGGGGAAATCTCCATCAGAAAGCCGATAACGGCAATGGTCAGACCGTTGGCCAGGGCACCAAGAACAAAGAATACCAGCAGATGGACGGCCAGCATGGAAAACTGGTCGGGCCAGCCAGCGAAAAACAGCAACAGTGCGGCAAGGGGCGGAAATACCCGCAAAAATGCTATGGCCTGGTAAAGACTGGCCTTGCCCAGCCTGTCTCCCCACCAGCCCCACAGGAAATTCGACAACAGGGACCCAAGGGTCTGGGCCCCGAGCAACAGGGCAATTCTTTGCATATCAAGGCCCAGTTGTGAGGCCTGAACCACATAAAACGGCATTGCCATCAGAACCGCACCGCCACACC
>WFPQ01000191.1 GCA_015487515.1 Hyphomicrobiales bacterium
CACATCGCCCACGGGCCAGTGACGGGCCATCAGCTGTTCACGGGCCGCGGCCGGATTCGGCGCCTTGCGGATCAGGGTTATCACCTCGTCAACATTGGCCACCGCAACCGCAAGTCCAACCAGCACATGGGCCCGGTCACGGGCCTTGCCCAGCAGGAACCTGGCGCGGCGGGTAACCACCTCGTGGCGAAATTCCACGAAGGAGGAAAGTATCTTTTTAAGACCCATGAGTTCGGGCTTGCCCCCGGTAAGGGCAACAAAATTGCAGCCGAACGAAGTCTGCAGGGCCGTAAAGCGGTAAAGCTGATTAAGAACCACATCGGCAAAGGCATCGCGCTTGATCTCTATGACCACCCGCATGCCGTGGCGATCACTCTCGTCACGAATATCCGAAATGCCCTCTATGCGTTTTTCCCGGACCAGTTCGGCAATCTTTTCGATCATTGCCGCCTTGTTTACCTGGTAGGGAATTTCGCTGATGATCAGGGCTTCCCGGTCCTTGCGGATTTCTTCGATACTGACCCTTCCGCGCATCAATATGGAACCGCGTCCGGTCTCATAGGCCGAACGGATGCCCGAACGGCCAAGAACCATTCCGCCGGTGGGAAAATCGGGGCCGGGCATGATTTCCATCAGCCTGTCCGTGGAGATTCCGGGCTCATCCAGCAGGGCAAGGGTGGCATCTATGACCTCGCCCAGATTGTGGGGGGGGATATTGGTTGCCATGCCGACTGCAATGCCCCCGGCCCCGTTTACCAGGAGATTGGGAAACCGGGCCGGCAGGACCGTGGGCTGTACCTCGGAATCATCGTAGTTGGGATAAAAATCCACCGTGTTCTTGTTGAGGTCGTCAAGCATGGAAACGGCCACCTTTTCCATGCGAACCTCGGTATAGCGCATGGCGGCCGGCATGTCTCCGTCGATGGAGCCGAAATTGCCCTGACCGTCAATCAGGGGTACACGCAGGGAAAAAGGCTGGGCCATGCGCACCAGGGACATGTAAACCGCCTGGTCCCCGTGGGGATGATACTTACCGATGACCTCGCCGACTATCCTGGCCGATTTGCGATAGGGCTTGTTCCACTCGTAGGAATTTTCGTGCATGGAATACAATATGCGGCGGTGAACCGGTTTCAGTCCGTCACGCACATCGGGCAGAGCCCGCGAGACGATGACGCTCATGGCATAGTCAAGGTAGGACTTGCGCATTTCCTCGGTTATGGAAACCGGTGAAATGTCATCATCATCGGGAAGGGATGGATTCTGGTCGGGAGTATCGGTCACAAATGATTGTCCTGTGATATTTATATTCTACGATTTATAGGTGATTCCGTTGCCCCAGGCCATCAAAAGCAGGCATGTTTCGTCCAATGGCCAGAAAGAACGAAAAGAGGCGGGACAAGACTGCAAGGGAACACGGCTGCAAGAAAACGCAAGAGAGCGATCAAGAGAGCGATCAAGAGAGCAATCAGGGGGCAGAAAAGGATCTGCAGGGGCCCTGGCAGCCATGCCACGTTCCGGCTGGCAGACCTGCCCGGCGAGGCAAAATCAGCACTCTTGGCAGAAAATCAGCACTCTTGGCAGAATTGTGATCCCGGACCCGCTGCAGAATCCGGGGCTTTGCCAACGGGTGCTGGACGAAAACGAAAACAGGCCTTAATGGTTCTGAGATTAAGTTTCGGGAGGGTGATTCTTGTCAATAGGGTTTGGTATAGAGCGTCTTGGGCTGTTTGCACTAAAATATCCCAGGATGATGGGACTGCTGGTTGCCGCCTTTACGATCCTTTGCATTTCCCTGCTGCCGCGGGCCTCGGTCGATGGAGACCTGCTAAGGGTCTACAAGAATTCCGGGGAAATGTATGACCGCTACGTGGAACTGGGCCAGACCTTCGGCACCTTCGAAAACGATGCCTACATCCTCGTCTATTCTGACAACATGACCGACCCGAAGGTGCTGGAGACCCTAAGGGAACTGGCTTTCGACCTGGAACTCAGCGATTATGCGGTGGGTACCCTTTCGCCATTTTCGCTGCGCAAGCCGGCCGGTGACAATGTAACGAAACCGGCAGTGCCCGAAAACATGACCTCGGCCGAACAGGTGGCAAGCGAACTGACAAGGCTGCGCCAGAACGATCCCATAATGCGCAACCTGATCGTCCAGGACCTTACCGGGATGGTGATGATCATGTTCCCGGACAGTGAAAAGACCCAAGGGGAAGGCGAAAAGCAGATGATCGCCGACCTGCAGGATCTCATATCCTTTTACCAGTCCGACGAAATTCGCATAGAACTGACCGGAGCCCCGATCTGGAAGACGGAAATGCTGGACGCCAGCATAAATGACCAGATAAAATTCTCAATCTACGGGGTGGTCATCGGCTTTGCCACCGCATTCATAAGTTTCCGCTCGTTCTGGGGGGCGGTTCTTGCCACCCTGACCCCGTTCGTTTCGGTGATCTGGGTGATGGGCGTGGTGATCATGCTGTTCGGATCGTTCACCTTCCTGACCAACATCGTGACCACCCTGGTGCTGGTGATCGCCTTTGCGGAAAGCATGTTCTTTTGTTTCCACTGGCTGCGATTGTGGCGAGATGGCATGGAACCGAACGAAGCGGTGCGCCAGACCGTGATGCGGGTCAGCCCGGCCTGCGCCCTGACATCCATCACCACCATAATTGCCTTTGCCTCCCTTGGCCTTACCCAGGGCCAGGGAATCCAGGAATTTGCCCTTTCCGGAATGCTTGCGGTGGTTGTCGCCTATGTGACACTGGTCACGTTCCTGCCCCTGGCACTGAAACTGGCAATCAGGCTGGGTTTCAAGTCTCCGCGGCGCCCCAGCGCGGTGCTGACCGCACCAATACCGCTTATCCGCAAGGTAGTCTGGCGCTTCAAGGCCCCCTTGGGAATATTCGGCGTGGTGGCAACCGCCCTGCTGTTTTATCCCCATTTCAGCCTGCAGCCACAGTTTTCTTTCCAGGACTTCCTGCCTGCCGATTCGTTGTCGCTGGACGTGGCCCAGCAGATTGACGAGGGGGTGGGCGGAGTTTCACCCATCTATGTCCGGGTGCCGCTGAGCGAGGGAGTGGAGGCGGTGGGAGATGCGGATTATGAAAAGATTCAGGCGGTGCACCGGATACTCGAAAACAATATCGGCAAGGGCAAGGTGATTTCCGCCGCCAGTTTCGGCTTTTACGCGGACAGCGGATTTTCCCGGGAACAGATATTCAATGCGGTAGGGCCATTCCTGAAACAGCGCTTCGTGACCGATGACGGCACCCAGGCCCTCGTCACCGGATTCCTGCCCACCATAGTGGAAAGCGACGAATTGCGCGAACTGGTGGAAAATACCGACCGGGAACTGCGCGAGGCCGGACTGGGGGATTCCCAGCTGACCGGTTTTCGCGTGCTGACATCGTTTGCCTCAATGGACATGATCCGTTCCATGCAACAGGGGCTTACGCTGGCCGTATTCGTCTCGATAGTCGTCATAGGCTTTGCATTCAGATCGTGGAAAATCGCCGCCATCTCTTTCGTGCCCAACATCATGCCCATACTCGGCACCGAACTGTTCCTGTGGGTCAGCGGAGCCGGATTGCAGCTTACGACGGTGATTGCCCTGACCATAGCCTTCGGGATAGCAGTGGATGATACCATTCACTTTCTGGCCAATTATCAAAGGGCCCGAAAAAACGGCCTCGAGCACGACCAGGCCGTGGACAGGGCCCTGGAAAGGGTTGGTCCGGCCCTGATTGCAACCACCTTCATTCTTTGCGCGGGAACTTTCATCGTCATTTTTTCCGCCTTGCCACAGGTCGCCTTATTTGGAACACTAACGGTATTAACTCTCTTGCTGGCTTTGGTGGGCGATTTGCTCATTCTTCCCGCAATGCTTCTCGCCGGGGGGCGATTTTTTAACTCTCTTGGAGGTCTGAAGAAATGATTAACCCGCGAGCCGTTCACCGCTCGGTGTTGAAATATGCAATAGCCGGAACAATGGCCGTTTCCGGTCTGGCGGTTACTGGAATCCCTGCCATGGCCGCCCCCGAAGACCTGGCGCTGATCCAGTCCTATATCGGTGACTGGCGCGGACGGGGCACCCTGGAAGCCGAAGGGCAGGAAAACGAAACTGTGGTATGCCGCCTGAGCGTAACCCCATCGACCGCCGAAAAGATCAATTACCGGGGACGGTGCACCCTGGCCGGGGCCAACCTTTCCATGAATGGCACCATGGCCTACATCTCGGAGAAAAACCGCTACGAGGCCATAATGACCTCCAATACCGCTTTTACCGGGGTTGCCGTTGGCACCAGGCAGAGGGAAAACATAACCTTCAACCTGCAGGCAACCGATGAAAGCGGAATGAGATCAAGAGTAAGGGCCGGTTTCGGACTGAATGACGGCAACATCGAGGTGAGTTTTGAAGTCATGAGGGACGATGGTTCAAGGCTGGTGGCGCAAATTCCATTCGAAAGAAGATAGGATTACAGACCACAGCAGAGACCCGGGGGGGGCGCTTTCAGAAACCTGAAACGCCCCCTTTGCTATTTCCCGGCTGATCATTTTTCCGCTCAATGATGAACGGTGCCGACCCGGAGGGACCCGGGGGACGCTTTCAGCTTGCCTCCTGCTGCATGAGACACAGCCTCCTGGTGACAGGATTTGCAATGGCCGAGCAATCGGTGTCCGGGGCGGTGAACACGCCAACCCCGCCCCGCTGGGGAGGCTGATACCGGGGATCAAAGGCGTCCTTCACGCACGAGGCCTGCTCCCAGCCGGAGGGAACCATTTCCAGGTCAACCTCGTTCCACTTGGGATGACCGCCCCGGCGCAACTGGTCGATGTTTTCCTTGATCAGGTAGCTGATCTCGGTAACTGCATCGCAGGAGGCCTTGAAATAGGCACTACGCCTGGGGTCGAATTCATAGGTCATCAGAACGGCCCGTACCGCGGCGGTGGTCACGTCTTCCGCCATCCAGGGATAGGTGCCAGCCCTTACGGTGGTTATGCCATAATAGTCACCGGCGATGGTTCCCGGAATGGTGACC
>WFPQ01000192.1 GCA_015487515.1 Hyphomicrobiales bacterium
GCGCACTACCGTACCAAGCACGGAAACGTCGGCTTCAAGGGCTTCAAAACGCCGGGCCGGCTCCAGGTCGTCAATCTCGTTCAGCCTGCGGCTCAGGTTCTTTCCGGCCTTGGCATCGGTGGAAAGCAGACGGGACAGGTCCTCAATGGCGCGCTCAAGGCGCCTGACATCACGCTGATGGTATTTCTTTTGCAAAAAAAACAGCGCAAGAACAAATGCAATGATACCGGCCAGCAAGGCCTGAATAGGAGTAAAGGTCAGCCCAAGATAAACGGCAACCGCAATGGAGACCGAAAACAATCCGATAAAAACATAGACGAGGCCGCGCAAATTAATATCTCATCCATCAAAAAGGGGCGTCCAGACGATACCCGGAACCAAATGGTCAACATCCAGACATCTGTTACGACACCATCCGACAAAAACCATCCGACAAAACGCCATCCACACATGCCAAAGTCCTGCTCCGACCTCAAGGAAGACCCCGCACCACTCCGGGCATCACCAGGTGCAAAGACAGAACGATTGGATTCGCAGTTTCAATCTAGCATCACAAACGCAAGGGAAACAGCTTGCAATGTTTTTTTTGATTTTTGGGCCTCAGGGAACAACAAATTTGCAAATTGGGGAAAACCAAACACTTTATTTACCCTGTTCAAAGAAAATGTGCGGGCCAGATTTTTCAAACAACAGCTGACCGGACATACCAGATCATGCAATCTGAAAAAGAATTTGAAACCGGTAAAAGCTTTCTGATCATTGACGGGGACGTGTCATTTCTGCGCCAGATGCAAAACCAGCTGCCAGGGGAATTGGGCAATGACTGCGTGCTATACCACGTCAGCGATGGCACGGGAGCAAATGATGCACTGCGGGAAAGAAAATTTGACGTGATAATGGCCAACGTGGAAACCATGTGCAGCGCGGGCCAGCAAATCGAAAATGCCATGGAAAAAATCTGCCGCCTGGCAGGGCAGGCGCTGATCGTTGCAACCAGTTCCTGCGGTTCGGTTTCGCTGGCGGTCGACACGATGGGGGCCGGAGCCCACGACTTCCTGTCAAAACCGGTAAACATCAGGAAATTCTGCAGCCGCGTAATGGAATTGAGCCAAAGACACGGACGGGCAGATTACAGGGCAAGAAAACCGGGAACCGGCGGACCGGGTGCTTTAGGTAACCAGATTTCAGGCCAGAATCATGAAAATTGCACGGACAATATCCACGACCATGACAACTTTGGAAATTTCGAAGGATTCGTGGGCAACTCGGTACAGATGAAGGCCATATACAGGCAGATAGAACAAATGGCCACATCAATGGCGCCGGTTTTCATAACCGGGGAAAGCGGAACCGGAAAAGAGGTGTGTGCCCAGGCCCTGCATCAGCGCAGCCCAAGGGCGAGCGGCCCATTCATAGCCGTAAACTGCTCGGCCATTCCGCGCGAATTGATGGAAAGCGAAATTTTCGGGGTGGTACGAGGCGCCTATACGGGAGCCGACAAGGACAGGGCCGGAGCAGCCGAACTGGCAGAAGGAGGGGTTCTGTTCCTGGACGAAATCGGAGAACTCAGCCTGGAATTGCAGGCCAAGCTGTTGCGTTTTTTACAGACGGGAACCATAAGCCGGGTCGGCGAGGCCGAATCAAGGGCCGTGGACGTAAGGGTGATTTGTGCCACCAACAAGAACCCAATGCACCTGATTGCCCAAAAAAAATTCCGCGAAGACCTGTTTTACCGCCTGCACGTGCTGCCCATCCATCTGCCCCCGCTAAGACAGCGCAATGCAGACATAATATCCCTGGCAACAAAATTCCTTGAAAAATACAGTGCCGAGGAAAACAAGAAATTCACCGGATTTTCCAGCCAGGCAAGAGAATTGATAACCAGGCGGGAATGGCCCGGCAATGTGCGCCAGTTGCAAAACCTGATACGGCGGATCGTCGTATTGTTCGATGCACAGGAAGTCGACAGCAGAATGCTGGCCGCCGCCGATGTGGAATTCAATTCGGAACAGGAATATTCGCCAGCCATACATGATGCCATCCACATGCAGGGCACCGAAAGGCAACCCATGAAAATCGAACCCATGTGGAGACAGGAACAAAGAATAATCGAAACCGCAATCGCCCATCACAATGGCAACATATCCATGGCCGCCGCGGCCCTGGAAATAAGTCCGTCAACGATATACAGGAAACGCCAGAGCTGGGGCAATCAAGCCGATTACAGGCCACGACTGACAAATTGCAATTAGCAATCAGCAATCAGCAATCAAAAATCAGCTATCGGAAACCGCAACAAGACCCCCGGGCCGGAATATAAGCTCTTTCAACGGCAAGGCGGTGAGGAAAACCCATGACAGGGGATACGGAACCGTACGGGGGAAATTAGCCCGGGACGAGACAAAGGCCCCATCGGCCAGAACATGGTGTCTGCCGGTGATGATGATCAGACGAAAAGATACTTTATCTAAATTCTTGACTCCTGCGAGCGGGCAACCTATATCCCCGGCGAACGATTAGCACTCTATAATGGGGAGTGCTAACAATGAACTTCAACCAGTCTGGCAAAACCAGCTTAACATTATGAAGGAGCGAACATGAGCTTCCGTCCACTTCATGACAGAGTTGTCGTGCAACGCGTTGACAGCGAAGAAAAAACCGCCGGTGGAATCATCATCCCCGACACCGCAAAGGAAAAACCTTCTGAAGGTGTGGTCGTCTCCGTCGGCCCGGGTGCCCGCGACGAAGATGGCAAATACATCAAGCCGGATGTCAAGACCGGAGACCGGGTTTTGTTCGGCAAATGGTCAGGCACCGAAATCAAGGTCGACGGTGAAGAACTGTTGATCATGAAAGAAAGCGACATCATGGGCGTGATCGAAGGTTAATCCTGCAGATATCCCCCTTATTTCAATTTAGATCAGGAACTCAAAAATGGCTGCTAAAGAAGTTAAGTTTTCCACCGACGCCCGCGAAAAAATGCTGCGCGGCGTCAATATCCTGGCCAACGCGGTCAAGGTAACCCTTGGACCCAAGGGACGCAATGTCGTGATAGACAAATCCTTTGGCGCACCGCGCATCACGAAGGATGGCGTTACCGTTGCCAAGGAAATCGAACTGGACGACAAGTTCGAAAACATGGGCGCGCAAATGGTGCGCACCGTGGCCTCCAAAACCAATGATGTGGCCGGTGACGGCACTACAACGGCAACCGTTCTTGCCC
>WFPQ01000193.1 GCA_015487515.1 Hyphomicrobiales bacterium
CGGCTGTTCGTTTTCATCAAGCAGTTCAACTTTGTCGATAAAATAGGGACCACGCCTGAAGCTGCCCGCAGTCTGATCCTCTGCAAGGGGTTCGGGTGGATCAACAGTCTGGTTCCCCTCTCCCGTTTCCGGAGTTTCCTCGTGTTGCGGTCCTGTCGGGCTGGCGGTTTCTTCATCAACCTGCTGATTTTCCTTTTCCTGCTGCGGCTGGGGATCCGACTCTTGTCCAGCGGATACAGAAGCAGGGGTGCCGGATCCCCCGGCACCGCCTTCCTGAACCAGAATGCGCTCGTGCACATCATATTCATAGGCCCGCACCACGTCTATTGAAGGGCCTATCATGCGGATGCGCCCCTTATCGATCCAGATGCAGCGGTCGCACAGCTCTAATATGTGAAAGGTGGAATGGGAAACAAACAGCGCTGTCACGCCTTTTTTGCAAATTTCGCGGATGCGCCGCAGGCTCTTGTTGGCAAAAGCCGCATCGCCTGCTGCCAGGGCTTCGTCAACAATGAAGATTTCCGGATCAAGGGAGATTGCCGTGGCAAAGGTCAGGCGCGACTGCATGCCGCTTGAATAGGTGTGAAAAGGCTGGTCGATGACCTCGCGCAGTTCGGCAAAATCGATGATCCAGTCTGATTTGGATTCGATCTCGCGACGGGACATGCCAAGGCTCATGCCTCCCAGCATGACGTTTTCACGTCCTGAATATTCCGGGTTGAAGCCGGTTCCCAGTTCGAGGATGGCCGAGATGCGACCATTGACTTCGATCTGGCCAGTGGTTTTTTCCGTCGTGCCGACAATGATTTTCAGCAAGGTGCTCTTGCCCGCTCCGTTGGCCCCGATAATGCCGACGGTCTCGCCTTTTTCAACTTCAAAGGATATGTCCTTAAGGACCCATTTGGGGTTGTGACGGCTCCTGCCCGATATGACTTCCTGGAGCAAATGCACCGGGCGATCATACATACGGTACATTTTGCCAATATTGGTGACCTTGATGGCGGGTTCCATTTTTTCCATGTTCTTGATTGTTATTCTAAATGGCGTCAGCGAAATAGGGCTTGAGGCCGGTGAACATCCTTGCCCCCGTCAGATACAGGGCGACACCCAGAAAAAAGGTGACCACCCAGGCCCAGGGGTGTTCGAAGCGACCATAATAAAGCGCATCCTGGTAACTCCAGACCAGATAGCTGAACGGGTTGAGGTAAAGAATGGGACGAAATATCGAAGGTACCATGCTGGGCAGATAGATCGCCGGCAGCAGAAAAATGCCGATAGTACTGAAAAGCTGCACAAATTCACGCACATCCCGCACGAACACGTTCATCGAAGCAAGAATAAGCCCTATGCCCAGGCTCCATAAAAGCTGAAAGAAAAACAGTACCGGCAAGAGCACCACGGTCAGGGGGATATAACCGCGTGTAAACAGCGTGTAAAGGATGACAATCGCCACCATGACAAACAACGGCAAAAAGGTCGAAAAGATAGCCTTGCCGGTCAACACCTCAATGGGAAAAATCACCTGCTTTATGAGATTGGGGGACGCTGTCAGTGACGAACAGGCTTTGCTCATGGCAGTCTGGATGGCCAGCCAGGATATGAGACCGCTCATGATATAGCTTATATAGTCGCCGGGAAGTTCGTAGGTCCCCCCGATCCGGGCGTTGAAGACAAAGGTAAAAACGAAAACATATACCATCATGAGGAAAATGGGATGAATGAACACCCATAATCCCCCCAATATCTGTCCTGCATACATATCGAACAATTCCCGCCTGACATATTCCTGCAGCAGCGCTCTATGGGTGTAAAGCTTGTCAAACATTTCACGCCCGACCCGGAACATGTGCTTGGGGCGAAAAATCTCAACCAGCATATAAATTCTCCATTCAATTGTCCGGCAGACCAGGGCCAGTATACAGCCATGAGACACCTGTGCAGGCTTTCTTTTGCTCACAAAAGGCAGGGTTGCTCTTGCAGGGGGCTTGCTCTATTAAGTCTGTGCTTACAGATCACGCCATGCAGGCAAAATGAATAAACTCCGGGTTTGGTCCAAGATGATCCGTAAGATAATCATGAATTTCGCTGTTGTTACCATGGTGATTTCACTGAGTCCATTTCTAATTGCGGCTCGGTTCTGGAGCTTTGCGGACAAGCGACGCCCTCGTTTGTTCCTTGGTGCAACGCCCATTCTCAGCCTTGCACTCATTGCCCGGGCACTGCGGCAGGCAGGTCATGAGATTATTGCCGGGGCCGTGGCCGATGTCGATTTTCCCCGGCCCGAAGGTTTTGACCTGTGGGTCAAGAATACGGCCTCCCCCAACATATTCGTTCGCCGCGGGCTGGGCACGCTGGAAGCCATGATGGCCTTTGTCAGACTGTTGTTCCGGGCAGATGTTTATGTGCTCTATTTCGATGGCGGCCTGCTGCGGCGCACGCCGCTGCAGAAATACGAAATCAGGTTGCTGAAACTGGCGGGCAAGAAGGTGGTGATGTTTCCCTACGGCTCCGATGCCTTTGTCATCGACAGGATTGCTCACAAGCCCTGGCGCGAAATGCTGACGGCGGATTATCCGCAATTTCTTGCCAGGGCACGCGATATCGAGGCGCGCCTGGCCCGCTTCGCCAATGATGCCGACCTGCTGGTCGGTTGCCTGTTTCACATCTCCACCCTGCCCCGCTGGGATCATCTGATGCTGGTTTGTTATCCGGTTGAAACCCACGAAATAGAGCCGGTCTTTCCTGACCCGTCAGATGAAGTAATACGGGTATTTCATGCCCCAAACCATCGCATAATCAAGGGCACGAAACACATAATCGAGGCCGTGAGGGAATTGCGCGATGAGGGGATCGCCATCGAGCTGGATCTGGTGGAGCGGGTGAGCCGGCATGAAGTTTTGAAGCGCATGTCAAAAGCCCATGTACTGGCCGATCAGCTCAATGCGGGCTATGCGCAGACCGCCCTTGAAGGTATGGCGCTGGGCAAGATTGTCATCACCGGAGCCAATCCGCCCGAGCATGACAAGCTGTTTCTGGACAAAACGGCACTTGGCGAATGCCCGGTGCACTGGGCCAGCACTGATACCATCAAGCAGGTACTGCGCGAAATCGCCGACAATCGATCAAAATGGCATGAGTGGGGTGTGGCCAACCGTCGCTTTGTCGAGCGCCATCATTCTTTTGAGGCAACGGCCCGCAACTGGCAGAAGGTTTTCGATCAGTTGCCCAGAACCCGTTGATGGCCTGCCAGGAAAGGTTCTAGGTCACCACCCCAAATCGGCGTGCCCATATTCCAAGGGAACAGACACGCCACAGGGCATTGTCATAGGCCCTGCTTCCCTCCAGCATGGCGCGGCTTTGCCGGCGCAACCGGTCCTTGTTGAAAAGCTGCGGCAAGGCCTCTATGGCGTCCTCCACCCAGCCCGTCACATGCGGGGCAAGAGCCCCGAGCATCCAGTCACGCTCCGGGGTGGCAAAACCCAGCTTGTCGCGCCGGTTGCGCACCTCTTCGGGCACCAGGGAGGCGGCACCATGACGGATGGGCCATTTTGTTTCACCATTCTGAATATCATAGCGCCCGCCAGTCTTAAGTGCGCTTTCCACCAGCCGATGATCGAGAAAAGGTACCCTGGCCTCAATGCCGTGAGCCATGGCGTTGCGGTCTTCAAAACGCAGTAGCATGGGCAAGGACGTGGCTGCAACAGCGCGGCGGTGGGCAGTTCCCGCAGCGCTCCGCGAAATGCCGAAATCACCCGGATTGCGCAGGGCGACCTGGAAGTCAAGATCACCATTGTTCAGCCAGTCCGCCATGGAATTCCTGCCCAGCTTCGCACGGGCTCGCTCCACGAGGGCGGGGGACATCAGCGCCATGGCCAGCCAATTGATCTGCCGTACCAGCGAATAGCCGTGAGTGGAACGCAGGGCGAACACTGTCTTGACAAAATCCAGCCCGTGTCCGCGCCGGGCCAGGTTGGCAAGGTAGACACCAAAAAACGGGTGATAGCCGCCATAGATTTCATCGGCCCCCTGCCCGTCCAGCATGACCGTCAGACCTTCGCGCCTGGCCTTGGCCATGACACACCACTGGGCAATGGGGCTGGTGCTGGCAACGGGTTCATCCTGATGCCAGATCATCCGTTCCAGGGCTTCGATGGCCGCCTCTGCATCCGGCTTCACCTTGTGCACCGTAAGGTGGGGATATCTGGCGGTGACCGCATCTATATAGATGCTTTCATCGACCGGCGCGCCGGGATAGACAGCGCTCACCACGTGCTGTTCCCTGTTGCCGCGTGCAGCGACTGCACCAACAATGGCCGAACTGTCCAGCCCTCCGGACAGGCACGACCCCACCGGCACATCCCCCCGCAGCCGCAGGCCGACCGACGAGGTCAGAAGATGCAGGAATTCTTCGGCGGTTTCCCCGGCCGACAATGGTGCATGATCGGGTTCTGGCAACTCGTACCAGCGGGTGAATTCGGCTTTTCTGGCACTCCCGGGTAGTGGCCCATTGAGATCGAGTTGCAGGAAATGTCCCGGCGGCACTGGCAGGATGTCGGCAAAACAGGTGGCTGCTCCATGGTCGGTAAGGCCATGAACAAGAAAATCCTGCAGGGCGGCGTGATGGATGCGAGGGGCAAGGGACGGGATGGTCAACAACTGCTTGATTTCGCTGGCAAAGGCCAGACTGTTCGCTCCCGACCAGAGATAAAGCGGCTTTATTCCAAAGCGGTCACGAGCGACAAATAATTGCTGGCGCTCATGATCATGTATGGCAAATGCAAACATGCCGTTGAGGCGCGGCAGGCATGCAATTCCCCACTCGACAAAGGCGGCCAGCAGCACCTCCGTGTCGCTGCTGGTGGTGAACTTGTGATCAAGCCCTTCAAGCTCGTGGCGCAGTTCGACATGGTTATATATGGCACCGTTGAAAACAAGGGTGTGGGTGCGTTTGCGATTGCTCATGGGTTGTGCGGCGCGCGGATCGAGATCAAAAACGGCAAGCCGCTTGTGCAACATGGTCAAGGGTCCCCGCGCGGTCTGAAAGCGGGCTTCTCCCGTACCGTCGGGGCCGCGGTGATTAACCGTTTCGATGGCCTGGCTTGAAGGTTCAAATCCGACAGATATCCATAGTCCGCACATATTTCAGCTATGTTCTTTCTTTATTGCTGCGCGGCAACAGTTTTGCCGGAACACCGGCTGCAAAACCGTTGGGTGGAACATCCTCAAGTACGCATGCCCCCATGGCAATCATCGCCCCCTGCCCGATGCTTACACCCTGGCCAATCATGGCACCGGGATTCAACTCGCTCATTGCACCAACACGAGCGCTGCCCATGATACGCACCCCGGCCATGAGAATCACTGCTTTTCCTATGCGCACATTGTGGGCGATATAGACATGATCGTCAATTTTGACATGATGACCAATGTGAGTCCTGGTGAGCGCCGCTCTGTTGATGGTGACATTCTCGCCAATCCAGACATGGTCTTCAATGATCAGCCTGCCGAGCTGCGGCATGGCGCGTGGGTGGCCCTTCCCGTCACGTTCAAAGCCAAAACCGGGACCGCCAAGACAACTGCCCGCGCCAATAATGCCGTGTTCTCCAATCGATACACCCTTGTGGATAACTGTATGGGCACCAATTACACTACGGGCACCGATCTCCACACCGGCCTCAATCACCGCATAAGGAGCGATGGAAACATCCGCGTCGATTTTTGCAGTGGGGTGGATGATGGCAGTGTCGTGCACTCCGGATATTGCGGGGGGTTCAAAAAAGCGCTGCAAGGTGAGCGCAAAAGCAAGACGCGGATTGCTGCAATAAATCCAGCGTCCCCCTGGCGGCGGGTCATTGTCACCGTTTTCATGGGGCGGGCACAAAAGCAACAGTGCGGAATGCCCACGCAACTCATCCAGCAGGGCCGGGTTCGCAACATTCAGAAAGCTGATGCCATGGGCCCTGGCCTCATCCACGGCAACAGGGCTCTTGATCAAAAAATCATCCCGTGAACCCGCGGTCCTGATGACAAGGCCCAGATCACTCAGGAAACTTTCTATATCGCTGGCTGTAATCTTGTCGGGTGAAGTTGATTTTCCGGCAGCGGATCGTTGGGCGGTGCGCTTCGCCATCTGTTGTCTCCCTTGCCCTTCTCCGGGCAGTTTTCATGATTTTACAGACCTGCAAGAAAATGTTTGGCCAGGTCCGGGTCGTGTTGGCAAACTGGATTCACAAACCGTCCAAAACATGATTCAAGGTACCTCTTGGGGAGGTTGTCTTGTCAGAAAGGTTATATTGGCACGTTCCTGATGTCGAATTCGGAATGGGTTTTCCTGAGCGATTTCTCGTGAGTATTCGGTGGCGTCATGGTTGCCCGGGGCGCTTGCTGAACCGAAACCGCAGATCAATAAAACCAAACCGCCGGCTCTGGTACTGGATGAGGAACAGGCGGGGGCAGGTCAGCCGCAGTATGTGCCTGGCCCGTGATTGTCAAGCTTCAGCCAGTCCTGATCATGCCCTTATGACCTTTCTGGTTGCCGGTGGCTTCGTATCTTTCAGCGCATTTCGCGTATCGACGCTCAGCGGTACATTTTCCACAAGCGACTGCCAGTCTATATTGGAATGATCGGTTGCAACCAGGGCGGCATCATAGCGGGAAAGATTTTGTGCGGACCATTCAATAGATTTCATTCCGGCAAATTCAGCATGCTCTCGAGTACGTGGAATTACCGGAATGTAGGGGTCAAAATATTCCAATATTGCCCCGTGCTCCCTGAGCAGTTCCATCAGCACCAGGGAAGGGCTTTCGCGCATGTCATCGACATTCTTTTTGTAGGCTATTCCCACGATCAGGATTTTTGCCCCGTTCAATGCTTTCTTTTGATATTTGCTCAGTCCCACGGAAAGACGATTTACCACATGTTCTGGCATGTCGGCATTTATTTCACCCGCCAGTTCAATGAACCTGGTATGGCGCCCGAACTCACGGGCCTTCCAGGTAAGATAGAACGGGTCTATGGGAATACAGTGGCCACCAAGGCCGGGACCGGGGTAAAAAGGCATGAAACCGAAGGGTTTTGTTGCCGCGGCATCTATTACTTCCCAGACGTCAATACCCATGTCATCGTAGATGAGTTTGAGCTCGTTCACCAGGGCTATGTTTACCGCCCGAAAGATGTTTTCAGTCAATTTGACAGCCTCTGCCGTGTCAGGGCTTGAAACGCGCACCACCCGGGAAATGAGCGTTTCATAAAGGGCTGCTGCCATTTCTTCACCATCGGTGGTGGCAGCACCAACCACCTTTGGAATTGTAGTGGTATTGAAATCCTGGTTGCCGGGATCCTCTCTCTCGGGGGAAAAGGCGACATGAAAATCCTCGTCCCCCTTCAGACCACTCACCCTCTCAAGAATTGGCATAAGAACTTCGCGGGTCGTACCGGGATAGGTGGTGGATTCCAGAATGATCAGTTGCCCCTTTTTAATATGGGGGGCAATATTTTCTGCCGTTATCCTGATATAGGACAGGTCAGGCTCCCGGTAGGAGTTAAGAGGAGTCGGAACGCAGATCAGAATGGCATCTGCACGGCTGATCTGCGAAAAATCGGTTGACGCCTCAAAACGTCCGGTCTTGATCATCGCCTGAACTTTTTCGGACGGAATATGTGCAATCCGGCTTTTCCCGGCCATCAACTGAGCAACCAGCCCCTCGTCCACATCGAAGCCCAAAACGGAAAATTCGACCTTGTTAAAACCCAGGACCAGGGGCAGGCCGACATATCCAAGGCCGATAACAGCTATCGTGCTGTCACGGCTCTGGATTTTCCTGATGAGTTCCCGGCTTGAAGCCTTGAGCGCAATTTTGTCGTTCATAAAATCAACATTCAATTGTTGCCAACGGCTTTCTTGACGCTGGCAATGATGAAATCCTGGGTTTGTTCGTCCATATAGGGATGCATGGGCAGGCTCAGGACTTCGCCGGCCAATGCGTCAGATACCGGCAATCCATTGCCTCCTTGCGGACAATCCCGATAGGCGGTCTGCCGGTGCAGCGGTTTTGGATAATAAACGGCAGTTGGAATACCGGCTTCCCTCAAGATTGCCTGCAATTGATTTCTGTTTTTCACCCTTATCGTATATTGGGCCCAAGTGGAAACAATTCCATCCCTTACAGGGGGAACCACGACATACTCCCCCAACTCCTGTCCGTAGCGCGCTGCAATCTGGTTTCGCTTTTCGATCTCCCTGGGGAATATATCAAGCTTTTCAAGCAAAATCGCAGCCTGCAATGTATCAAGCCGGGCGTTCAGGCCAATTCTTGCATTGTCGTATTTGTCGCTTCCCTTGCCGTGGACACGAATGCTGCGCATGAGTGAGGCAAGTTCTTCATCATTTGTCAGAACCGCCCCGCCATCGCCGTAGCAGCCAAGGGGCTTGGCCGGGAAAAAGCTGGTGGTGACTGCATCTGCCCATTCACCTGCCTGCCTGTTGTTCAGGGAAGATCCAAAGCCCTGGGCCGCATCGGAAATCAGTTTCAGATTGTTCTGGTCCGTTATTTTTCTGATGTCCGGATAGTTGGCGATCTGTCCAAACAGATCCACCGCAATTACGGCTTTCGGAGTTAGCTCGTTCTGGGCAACGACCTGATCCAGTGCAAGTTGCAGATGTGCCGGATCCATGTTGAAACTGTCGGGCAGCACATCGACGAACACGGGGGCAGCACCCCTTAATGCCACTACTTCGGCCGTTGCCGCAAAGGTGAAACTGGGCACAAAAACCGCATCTCCCGGTCCTATGCCCCAGGCCATCAGGGGCAGGGATATGGCATCGGTGCCATTGGAGCATGAAACCGCGTGTTGCATGTTGCCGAAGGCGCCCAGTTTTTCTTCAAATTCCCTTACTTCCGGCCCCATGATGAACCGGCCGTGGGCAAGCACCCTTGCAATGGCATCATCAATCCTGGTTCCAAGAAAACTGCGCTGCGCCTGCAAATCAATGAATTGGATGTTTTTCACTTTTGAAGTCCCTGAACAAGTTCCAGTCCCGTTTCACTTTCACGATATTTTTCATGGGTTCTTGGGCATACCAGATCCTTGCCAAGAATGTCGCCGGAACAACTCACCCAACCAACCTGGCGGGCCGGAACTCCAACCATGAGTGCATGATCGGGAACGTCCCTGGTAACGACTGCGCCGGCACCAATGGTGCAATAACGGCCAAGCGTGTGTCCGCAAACTATGGTTGCGTTGGCACCGATCGTTGCGCCCTTCTTTACCAGAGTTGGTGCAAATTCATCCTTGCGCTCCACGCCGGCCCGTGGCGTCAGTACATTGGTAAACACGCAAGAGGGGCCACAAAACACGTTGTCCTGCAGAGTGACCCCCTTGTAGATGCTGACATTGTTCTGGATTTTGCAATTGTCACCGATCAAGACATCAGGCCCTGCCATGACGTTCTGGCCCAGGGAACACGAAGCCCCGATGCGTGTGCCGGATATGATATGACAGAAGTGCCAGATTTTCGTGCCCGGGCCGATTGTGCATCCCTCATCGACAAAAGCACTCGGGTGAACGAAGGGGTTTTCCGTGTTGTCTGCCATTTTTCAGGATGCTCCTGTCCAGCCGGCACCTGCTGCATCGCCAGCGCGCAAAACACGCAGTACCGACATGGCTTCCCTGCCATCGGTGTAGGGCGTTTCTCCCGACCGGCAGAAATCAAGGAAATGCGTACACTGGTTGCGCAACGGTTCTGCCGGTTCGAACTGTACGGCTTCTGCTTCCGCCTTTTCCAGCACTGGCATCCCATCCACGATTTCTGCCCGGTGCCGGTAAAGCTGAAGCTTCTGGGGCCAGCCGGCCTGGTCATCAAACACTGCCGAAGCCTTTTCGCCAATCACCACAAGCCGCTGTTCCTTGACCGGGTTCAACCATGAGACCTCTATATGTGCCCTGACCCCATCGGGAAAGGCCATTTGCACGCTGGCAAAATCACTGATTCCAGGCTGCAGGACACTGTTGGCAAAACCTGAAACCCTGTCTGGCTCCTGTCCGGTCAGTGCCAGTATCATTGAAATGTCGTGGGGTGCAAAACTCCATAACACGTTCTCATGGGTCCGGATTTTTCCAATGCTGAGGCGACGTGAAAAGAGATAGCGCAGCTTGCCGAGTTCACCCGCCCTGACCATCTCCTTGAGCTTTAGGAATGCCGGATGATATTGCAGAAGATGCCCCACCATCAGGGTTCTTGAACGTGCGCCGGCGGTATCGCAAAGTTCCCGGGCATCTTCCATGGTCAGCGTAATCGGCTTTTCAACGAATACGTGCTTGCCTGCCTCAAGCGCTTTGAGGGCCAGGCAATGGTGCATCTGGGCAGGGACCGCAATCACCACCGCATCAATATTGCTGTCTGCAAGTATTTCATCAACCGTGAGACAGGACACCCCATAGGCCTCGTGCATGCGCTTTTGCACTGCCGGGTCCGGGTCTGAAATTGCTCCGAGAACGCCAAGTTCAAAAAAGTTGCGCACCAGGTTCTTTCCCCAGTGGCCACATCCGATTACAGCTACTAAAATCTTTCAATGCTCCTTCATGGGCAAAATGCAAAACATCGATGATGTTTCAAAGAATCAGCGATCAAATCAAACGATATTTCTGGCTGAATATTCGCGAGGTTGTCTTGTCTTTCTGCCATCACAGGCCGCGGTTCCGTCGGTAAGAGTCAATTTGCATGCCGTGAATCTGATGCCTTACTAAAACAAATATCTATTGTTGAAAAGGGCATTTCCAGCGAGATTTAACGGCGACTGAAATACCGTCAGGGCGAAAAAAAGAAATGACTCAAGAAAGCCCGTTCCGAATTCGACAATCAATGACCATGCCAAATAAGGCTTGACACGATAAGGGCAAAACGCGATGAGATGCCGGTGGGTCACTCATGGTCGGTGCAGAGTTTGAAGAGTGTATGAGGCGGAATGTCAGGCAAGCACGAAACAACTTTTCCAGATGAACTGGTCGTGTTCGCAATTGTGGCACTTGATGTATATAACGCCCCGGCGCTCCATGTCCTGAATATCTCGAAAGAACTGGCAAATTTGGGAATAAAGGTAACTCTGGTGGCGCCGAGACCCGCTGGCGAGCTTGCGGTTTCCATTTCAGATGCTGATATGCAGTGCCACTATACTGCCAACCTGACCCGGTGGCGGCTGCCCAACAGTTTGAACACCCTGATGCAACTGGCTGCCGTGTGGCGGTTCAGAAAGAAAAAACGGCTATATTTGAGAAGCTCACCGTTCAGCCTGCCCCTGATTGCCCTTGCAAGGGCCGTGGGTTTCAACCCGGTCGTGCTGGAGATCAATGGATGGATTTTCGATGAACTCGTATCCCTGGGATATGGCAAATTGCCTGCACGAGTGTTTGAGTTCCTCCAGACCATGGAAGCCAAACTGGCCCACAGGATTCGCGTGGTTACACCCGGTCTGGGTCAAATTTTGAAAGAAAAACAAATTCAGGCCGACAAGGTTCAGGTTATCGGTAACGCTACCAATCTGCAGGTTTTCCACCCGCTGGAAAAGCGCAAATGCCGTTCGGTGCTCTCGCTTGCAACGAACAGAACCTACATGGCATTTGTCGGCAACCTGTGGCCGCCAATTGACCTGGAGGTGATATTCCAGGCGATGAAACAGCTCGAGGACAACGGTGATGAGCTTGCCGCAAGAATGGAACTGCTCATTGCCGGAGATGGTGTCAGTGCCGGAGCTCTGCGCGAAAAAGCACGTAAAGCTGGTGTCGAAACCCGAGTTCATTTTCTCGGCAGCCGTTCTCCTGAACAGGCGAATGTCGTTTTGGGTGCTGCTGATCTTGCTGTTGCCCCGTTTCATGTTTCAAGAAATGAGCGCATAGGTCTTTCAGCGTTGAAACTGTTTGACTATGCAGCCGCTGCAAAACCAATAATTGCCTCGGACATATCCGGGATCAGGGAGTTTTCGGATCAGCCATGGATCAGGTTGTTTGCTCCTGGCGATACCGATTCATGTGCCAGAGCAATCTCCTCGTTTTTCACCACCGATTTGCAGCATTCCGGTGAGCAGGCGCGCATGTATGCAGAAGCCAATTTTGGCTGGAACCGGCGAGCCATGGAAATAACTTCATTGCTCGCACCGCTATAAAACCTGCGCTTTCCCGTTGCAATCGTCTCAAACCAGCTTGCCAGACTCAATAACCCGCTCGCCAGACTCAGTATTTTTTATCGATCCCTTATATGACAAGTGCGGCTATCAGAACCGGCCAGTGCAAACATCAGGGCCAAAGGACAATTCAAGGCATGTCCCCAAAGACCGCCAAAAACCGCCAATGGCATTTCGGCTCCGCGCCCACCCCGAAAGACTGTAACGCAAGCTGCAGCTTCGCACCTGAATACAAAAGTGATCAATTTCTTTGGCAGTTTGCATAAATGGTTTATACTGATCCGATGATCTCAAAATTGCGCAACGCGATAATAAAACTTTCCCGGCCTGCAAAACGGGCCGTGATGCTGGTCTTTGACTTTTTTGCCCTTACCTTTGCCGTCTGGGCAGCCTATTCCCTGCGCCTTAACGTTCTGCTTGTTCCGGACAGTACTCAGATTGTCGTAATGATCCTGGCACCGATTGTTGCGATTCCGGTATTTATAAGGCTCGGCCTTTATCGTTCAGTCATAAGATTTTTGCCGGGGCGGGCCATGTTTACCATAACAAAGGCCATCGCACTGGCCACCCTGATCTGGGTCGGAATGCTTTTTGCCCTTGAAATATCCCGTCTCGGAACCGTTCCCAGGTCATTGCCGATAATTTATGGGGTACTGGCAATCATAATGATTGCAGGAAGCCGCTTCATGGCAAAATACCTGTTATGGACACCGGTACGCAAGGGATTTTCGGACCAGATACTGATTTACGGAGCCGGTGAGGCCGGCGCCCAGCTGGCCCAGGCGCTGCACCAGGAAAAAAGCAAGTTCGTTGCCGGTTTCATAGATAACGACCCTTCACTGCACGGGGGAGACGTGCAGGGAATAAGGGTTTACCCCCCTGCCCGGCTGCCCCACCTGATCGAAAATCTGGACATCAGGGAAATCATCATCTCGATCCCTTCGATGAATTCCACCCAGCGGCAGCAGATAATATCCCAATTGAGCAAATACCAATTGAAAATACACGCCCTGCCGGCCCTGTCCGACCTGGCTTCCGGGCGTTACCTCATTTCCCAGGTTCGTGAAATAGAAATCGGCGACATACTTGGCCGGTCCAGCGTTCCGGCCGACCCGGAACTGTTGCAGGGAATGATTGAAAACCGATCCATCCTGGTTTCCGGCGCCGGGGGTTCAATCGGTTCCGAACTTTGCCGCCTGATAGTAAAATGGTCTCCACGCAAGCTGGTATTGCTGGAATCCAACGAGTTCTCCCTTTATCAGATCGAACGTGAATTGAAAAAGAACACCGACCTGCCCCTGGTGGCGGCGCTCGGCTCCGTAACCGACAGTTCCCTTGTCGGGCGCACCCTCAAAAACGAGGCCGTGCAGGTGGTATTCCATGCAGCAGCCCACAAGCACGTTCCCCTGGTCGAGGCAAACGTGCTTGAAGGAGTAAGAAACAACATATTCGGCACCAGGACCATCGCCAAGGCTTCCCATGAAGCCGGTGTCGAGAGTTTCGTGCTCATTTCCACCGACAAGGCAGTACGTCCCAAAAACATAATGGGGGCCACCAAACGCTGGGCCGAACTCATAGTAAAGGACTTTGCAAACCGGGCCAGGGCCGAAAACAGCCAGCAGAAATTCTGTGCCGTAAGATTTGGCAATGTTCTGGGATCCAACGGATCGGTAGTTCCCCTGTTCAAGGAGCAAATCGCCCAAGGGGGCCCCGTAACCATAACCGACGAGGAAATGACCCGTTATTTCATGTCCATACACGAGGCGGCAGAATTGATTGTTCAAGCCGGGGCACTATCAAGGGGTGGGGATATCTTCATACTGGAAATGGGCGAGCCCATACGCATACGCGACCTGGCAGAAAACATGATAAGACTTGCCGGAATGAGTATAAAGTCCCCTGAAAACCCCAACGGGGACATAGAAATTTCCATCATTGGACGCAGGCCCGGAGAAAAGACCCATGAGGAGTTGTTCTATGATCCCAACAGTGCCAAGCCGACCAGAAAGCCAAAGATTTTAAGGGCAATACGCTCAAAAGATCCAGGACCTTCACTACAGACCCAGATGGAAAGACTGAACCTGGCCTTTGAACAGCAGGATGAGGCATCGGCAAGAAAAATTCTGTTTGAAATGACAGAGGGAAATAGCGCGGGTGATGTTTCCCCTGGGGTGGTTCCCCTGAAAGTGGTCAGCAAATCCGAAAAATAACCGGCGCAGCAATGTTACCGATATATGACCCTGTCAAATATCCCTAAAACAGCCCGGCAGAAAAAAAACAAAAGTTCAGGCCCCAAAAATTCTTCCATAATGTAACATGCCGGCCAGGACCATAACGGCCCCTGCTCTACATGGCAAACAAACGTGACGGCATGATCAACATGCTTTTTTTCTGTCAATGCAGGTAAAAATATTCATTGACCTTTGGCGCAGAACATGCGTTAACATTTTCGTGAGCTGGGGGACCGGGGCTACTTCCACGTTGAATAGAAAAAGTGGAGACCGATATGGAAAACCGCAAATCATCAACCAAAAACAACTTGAAAAACCTGCGCAAGGCAGCAATCGGAATTGCCAGTTCTGCAGCGATCATGGCTGGCGGGGTCTCAAATGCCGTGGCGTTTGACGAAGTCATTGAAGCCAAGATCTTTGTCATAGAGTGCACGATTTTGCTGTTCACCAATCCTGCACTGCATCTGACTGAATGCGGGGTCGGGAATAATGCGCCATCCGGCACGCTGGCTCCCCTGATCTTTAAACAGTATGTTCCACCAACGACAGAGTGCGATAGTGGATATACCCTGGTCGATGGGGACTGTGTTCCGGAAGCAAAATAAGATTTTTCCCGGCTTTGGCCGCATTGCAAGCGGTCAGGGTCGGGAAACTACAGGGCCGGCCAGAAACAACCCTGCCATGCAGGCAGGTTTTTGTGTGTGGCGGCAGCCGGGTATTGTCATGCATGTTCATTCGGTTCTCCCTGATTAGCCCTGGTTCTCGCAAACTTCAGCTTCGTCCGAGACGGGCCGAATAAACCAACTTGATGAGAACTCACATCCGGCGTGTGAATGGGCTGGCCTGTGCCGGTGCCGGAGCGCCGGACAGGCTCTTGCATTGGCATTGAGCCATGGGCAGCAAATTGAGAATGTAGTTAATTCGCTCAAGGAGAAAAGCTCCACGGAGGCAGGGCCGGTTTTTCAGGGCCCGGATCAAGCGGATTTCACGGGAAGCATGATGCACTTCATGGGATCCGCAAGGGAAATCTGAAGGGGTAACACCAGGGTCAGCAGGTTGTTGGAGCGGGTGAAGGGAATCGAACCCTCGTATTCAGCTTGGAAGGCTGCTGCTCTACCATTGAGCTACACCCGCTTCGAAACCGGCCTCAAGAATCGACCAGTCAAAACCAGCAGTCAAGGCCGGTCTTTAAAAAACCGGCGGCAGGCCTGACCGCCCGGCCGGTATGGTGGAGGGAGCTGGATTCGAACCAGCGTACGCTAAGCGGCCAGATTTACAGTCTGGTGGATTTAACCACTCTCCCATCCCTCCATTTGACCAGTCTTGACAAACTCATTCAAGGGGCAAACCCATAAAACATTTTAATGGACCCCAGCCCGGTTTATGCTAAGTGCATGGCCTCGTGTCAACATTTAACTTGCTCAAAATCAGACGATATTTGCAACAGGCGCCATCATGGGCAAAAAACCGGATTCCAGACCTTACAAAAAAACCGGACAGGAAAATTCAAACGCCCAGAAACCGGACACAAAAACCAAGAACCGGCCGGCAAGACCCATGGCCAGGGCAGGCCGGCAGGCAAAATCTGCAACCGATCACTATATCTATGGAATGCATGCGGTCAGGGCCGCCCTGAAAAACCCAAGGCGCAGGAAAAGCGCCCTGTTTGCCACCAGCAATGCCATTGAAAGACTGGGCATGACAAGCCCCGGGGCAGGCCCGGATGTTCCGGTTAACATCCTGCAACCCCGGGAACTGGACCAGATGATCGGAACCAAGGCCGTGCACCAGGGGGTAATGCTAAGGGTAATGCCCCTGCCCCGCCTGGAACTGAAGGATCTCGAAGATTTCAGGCTGCTCGTAATTCTTGACCAGATCAGCGACCCCCACAATGTCGGGGCCATTTTAAGAACCGCATGTGCCTTTGGGGCCAGCGCCGTGATCACCACGACAAGGCATGCCCCCCAGGAAACCGGAGTAATGGCAAAAGCCGCCTCGGGAGCCCTTGACATGATGCCCATGGTCGAAGTCGGCAACCTGGGAGAAGCAATAAAAACCCTTAAAAAACAAGCCGTATGGTGCATGGGACTGGATTCGGACGCAGACACCCCCCTGAACAAAGCAGACAAACAACACAATATGGCACTTGTCCTGGGAGCAGAAGGCAAGGGATTGCGCCAGAAAACCCGCCAGTTGTGCGATCAGGTCTGCCGGCTGGACATGCCCGGCCAGATCAAGAGCCTGAACGTTTCAAATGCAGCCGCCATCGCCATGTTTGCGCTTTCAATGCCCTGATCCAGCCCCGGGACAACTGTCAAAATCTCCGCGCCCCCGTCCAAGGGCTCAAGAATGGCCGGCCATTGCTCAAGATGACCTCTTGATGCCCCTTCGGCAGGCCAGCCGGTTCAGACAGGTCAGGACCTGGTCTGCCAATGGCGATTTTGCCAGGCAACCACCGCCAGCAATACAAAGCCTGCAGCCATGGAAAGCAGAATCAAGGCAGAGCCCAGGGCACGCATATCAAGGGGGTTGATCACGAAAAGCGGAACGGCAATGGCCATTC